>WQZT01000150.1 GCA_009780595.1 Treponema sp.
AAAAATATAGCTCGCGCGGATTACACAATCAACTCGCTTACTGCTGTTCCGGAAAAGGCGCTCTTCGATATTACCGGGGGCGAACTGTGCCCGCTCGTTGTTGACGCTACGGGAAATGCCCAGCAAATGAAGAAGGTTTTTGTCTACGCCAGCGCAGGCGGGACGATTGTGTACGTCGGGCTGGTGCGCGCGGACATTACGTTCAGCGATCCGGTGTTTCACGTCAAGGAACTTACGCTGATGGGAAGCCGCAACGCTACCAAAGAGGATTTTGCCAACGTGATTGCGGGTATCGAAAGCGGGCGCGTGAATACTGCGGGTTTTGTTACCCACACGGCGCGTTTTGATGAAGCTGCGGAGCAGTTTCCTTCGTGGATTAAACCAGAAACTGGATGTATGAAGGCGGTTGTTTCCGTCTCGAATTAAGCTTGCAGGAGGAATACGATGGATCTATGGAAGATGATGGAGACGTTGAAGTCGGACAAATATGAGTGGGTTGATTTAAGCCAACCGGTGTCGGCAAAAACGCGGCACTACTGGTTGTTTGGCGATATGGAAGCTGTCGACATTTTGTCGTATGACAAAGAAGGTGTTAGTGCGCGGGAGTACAAAATGGTCAGCCAGTACGGCACGCACATTGACCCGCCGAGCCATTTTGTGCGGGGTGCGCGGGCGTTACACGAAATCCGGCTGCGGGAGTGCGCGCTGCCTTTGTGCGTTGTGGATGTGTCCGCCAAAGCCGCAGCAAACAACGACTATGTTCTGACTGTGGATGATCTGCGGGAATGGGAAGGGCGGCACGGCAAAATCCCGGCGGACAGTTTTGTCGCTATGCGGACTGACTGGCACAAGCGGGAAGGGGCGGCGTTTTTCAACAAAGACGCAAACGGCGGTGTTCACTACCCGGGCTGGACAATCGCCGCGCTTGAGTTTTTGTGCAAAGAGCGAAACGTTTGCGCGATTGGGCACGAGCCGCCTGACACAGATGCGCCGGGCGCGAAGTTGTCCGATAACCCGTGGGCATCGGAGCTTTTTATTCTACAGCAGGATCGGTATCAGATTGAGATGCTGACGAACCTGGACAAACTGCCCGCCACTGGCGCGGTGATCTTTGTCGGCTTTCCCAGCGTCGTGGATGCGCCGGGTTTTACCGTACGCTGTTACGCCGTTTTCGAAAAGCAGTAATGAGTAGGTTGTTCCATTTCTTTTCCTCAATGCTAGTTTTAATGATCTTCATGTCATGCGCTACGATGGTAAAGATAGAAATGGAGCATCCGCCTTTAATTAATATGCCTGGCATGGAAACTCTTACTGTCATCCCATTAGAATGGGAAGATAACGGAAGATACAATAGCAGAGAATACAATTATCTTGAAAGCCATATAACAAAGGCATTAATTTCAGGAGTGCGAAGATCAAGAGTATATAGATTTATTGATCCTGTAATTTTAAGGAATGTCGATATAACAGATTATTGGGAATATGTTGATGTATATTTGGATTGTGAAATAATTAGTGTTACCACAAAGCGAGAAACTAAAGAAATAGAGGAAAAAAATGGTAATGAAACTAAAACAAAAAAATATACTATCGTAACCGTAACTGTTACTATTAAATATCAATATATTTCAGCAATAGATGGCAAAATGCTGGGTGCTTTTTATAGAACAGTTCAAGCAAGCGAAAAATTTGAACGTTCTAAAAGTTCAGTAATACTCGGAATTGCTGCATTTTTACTTTCTGGAGAGACATCATCAGACAGGCTTGCAATAAAGGCGGTACGTGATATTTCGCTTAAAATGAACAATGAAATTAATCCGCATACAGTAAAAGAAAGAATAAGAATGTTGCAAAGCACAAGTAAAGATCCCGCATTTAAGGAAGCGGAAAAGCTTGTCCGGAAAAAGCGCTATGATGATGCGTTTATTTTATATGAGAGAATATATGAAGAAACAGGTAGTATTGCTGCTGGTTATAATATGGCAATTTTACTCAAAGCTAATAATCGGTTCATGGAAGCATTGATACTATTGGAAAGTTTAACTGAAAGAATCGCAAAAAACGGCGGCGATACGCTTCCAGTTATAAAAGAAGAAATAGAAAAGCTAAATTTAGTTGTAAATGGAAATAGAAATATGAAAGAGCTATAGTAGGCTTGTCCGATAACTCGGTTAGTTGCCGGACAAGTCCTGCAAAAGTATTCCTGTAAAATTACAGCAAACTCACCGGGTCAACGTCAACTTCAAGGTAAACGCGGGTGTCCCTGCCTTTTTCGTAGCGGGTGATTGCGGCGGCGGCGGCGGCGTGGAGCGTTGCCATTGTTTTGCCGCGCAAGATGAGATGTCTGCGGTGCTGGCTGGCAATAATCTGCAAGGGGCATTCGGCGGGGCCGAGCGCGTCAGCGTCAGGCGGCAAAAGGGGCAGGGCGATAGATGCCAGGCGCGCCGCCGCTTTCTGCGCGCGCTGGTCGTCACGGCAGCGGAGGGTGAAGCGGATGAGTCGCGTGTACGGCGGGAACGAGAGTGCCTGCCGCTGGGTAAGTTCCGCGTCAAAAAAACCTTCAACATCGAGGGCGCAGGATTTGGCGATTGCCGGATCGCGGGGGCGCAGAGTCTGCACGATAACCTTGCCATCGGGGAAGTAACGCCCCGAGCGTCCGGCAACTTGCACCACGAGCGAAAACGTCCGCTCCGCCGCGCGGAAGTCTGGCAGATGCAGCCCGGTGTCGGCAAATACCACGCCCACAAGGCGCACACCGGGAAAGTTAAGCCCCTTCGCCACCATTTGCGTTCCCAGCAGAATGTCGATTTCGCCCGCCCGGAAAAGGTCAAGAGCCTCTTTCAGGCTGCCCTTCTTTTCGGTCGTGTCCGCATCAATACGCAGCACCCGCAGATTTGGGAACGTTCGGCGCAACTCTTCCTCGATCATCTCCGTGCCAAAACCGGAAAAGCCCGCCTCCAGCGAACCGCACTGCGGGCACGATGCTGGCGGTGGCGCGGAATAGCCGCAGTAGTGGCAGACCGCGCGGTTGCGGCTTTTATACCACGTGAGGGAAACCGAGCAGTGCTTGCAGGTCAGTTCATAGCCGCACGAGCAGTGGTAAAAATACGCAAAGCCCCGGCGGTTCAAAAATAGAATGGTCTGCCGCTTCATCTGGCTGGTGATGAGGATTTCTTCCTTTAACTCAGGCGACAGGCAACCGTCGCAGCGTTCAAGGCTCACGGGGAAAATTTCAGGCAGGTTTCCGCCGGAAAGACGGCGCGTAAGGTCAAGCCGCCGTATCACCCCGTCGCGCATCAGTTTCCACGCCTCCGCCGAGGGAGTAGCCGAACCCATCACCAGCCGCGCGCCGGAAGAGGCGCAGCGCTTCATCGCCGTCTGCCGGGCATGGTAGCGGGGTGTGCTGCCCGATTTGTACGAGCCGTCTTGCTCTTCGTCGATGATGACAAGCCCCAAGTTTTTCACCGGGGCGAACACCGCCGAGCGCGGCCCCACCACGATTGCGGCATCCCCGCGCCTGATCCGCATCCACTCCGTCAGCCGCGCCGCCGGGCTTAACCCCGAGTGAATGGTCGCCGCCTGCGTCCCAAAGCGTTTGCCAATCGCTTCCGCCGTCTGGTGGGTGAGCGAGATTTCAGGTACAAGGTAGATGACGGATTTTCCTTCGCGCAGCATGGCTTCGGCGGCGCGGAGAAAAACTTCTGTTTTGCCGGAGCCGGTGATGCCATACAGGTAAAACAGCGCGGTGTGAGCGTCAGGCGCAACGATTGCCTGAAGGGCGCACTGCTGTTCGTCAGAAAGTGCCAGCGGTGATGAGGTAATTTCCTCCCCGCCGGAAAGGGTAGGGTAGTCCCCGGCGCGCTTGCCCGATGGGATCATCGCCGCCAGTGCCTCACCGAGGGCGCAGAAGTAATACCCCGCAATCCACTTCGCCAGTTCAAGGTCGCGCTCGTCAAAAACCGGCTCTTTGTCTACAAGGCGGCGGATCGTTTTAATGGAAGCTTCCGGCACATCAGGCGGCGGCGAATCCCGCTGTCCCACGATGTAGCCTAGACAATCCCTGCCGCCAAATGACGCCATCGCCCGCTTGCCAACCGCCGCATCGCCCTTTTCATCCACGCGGTAACTGAACGTGCGATCGAGGGGAATGTTGAAAACGAGTTCAAAGTATGGTGAGTTGGAAACAGGGGAATCTCCTGATTTGTAACCCATCCCTATTCCGCGCTCCCTTCATCCAAGTGAGATTTCAGCAGTTTGAGATCCTCCCACGCTGGGCGCTTATACGACTCATCGCGGAGGAGGGCGCTGGGGTGATAGGTACATAGCACGGGAATGGCTTTTTCCCCTTCGGCACCGCTACCGCCGCCGTTGTAAACGGTGAATTCGCCGCGCAGGCTGGTAATTCCCCGGCTGGTGTTGAGCAAGGTTTGCGCGGCGACACGGCCAGCGCAGAGTATCGCTCGCGGGCGCAGGAGCTGTATTTGGCGGTGCAGGAACGGTATACACGCGGCGACTTCGGCTGGCTGCGGGTCGCGGTTTCCCGGCGGGCGGCACTTTACGATGTTGGCGATGTAGCAGTTTTCCGTGCGGGAAAGCCCGATGGATGCCAGCATCTTATCCAGAAGCTGAC
>WQZT01000151.1 GCA_009780595.1 Treponema sp.
CCCCTTCAACAGTCGCACACGATCCTCGTTGATTTCAATCGAGACCTTCGCGTTTTCGCGGTAAATCTTCTTTGAAGCTGGATCATCGATCTGGATAAGGACTTCGCCGCTTGCGGTTTCGACAAAGGTTTCAACACTGTGTCCAAGGTAAACGTTCATCTTGACAACGCCGTCCACTGCGCCCTGCCCTTCATCAACAAGCCGCAGCGATTCAGGGCGAGCCATTAGCAGGGCGTTTTCACCCATTTCGACATCAGCGGCACAGCGGCGGATGGTAAGCGTTGTGCTGCCGACTTTGCAAACCCACGCTCCGGCGGACGTTTGCTTTTCAAGCAGTTCCACGGGGAAAAACGCCGCCTTCCCGACAAAGCCCGCGACAAAGGTGCTAACGGGGTCTTCGTAAATTTCATCAGGTTTGCCGATTTGCTGGATCACGCCGTCCCTCATCACGATTACCCTGTCCGAAAGCGTCATCGCCTCAACTCTGTCGTGCGTTACATACACGGCGGTTGTGCCTAAACTTTTCTGAATCCGGCGAATCTCCACGCGCATGTGTTCGCGCAGAAGGGCATCGAGATTGGAGAGCGGCTCGTCCAAGAGCAGCACCGAAGGCTCGACAATTAAACTGCGAACCAGAGCTACTCGCTGCTGCTGCCCGCCAGAAAGCTGTCCGGGTGAACGGTCGCGGAGCTTCCACATTCCTACAAGGTCAAGAAATTCCTTGCACTTGCTTTCAATTTCCGCCTTCGGCAGTTTTCGCAGGGCAAGTCCGTAGGCGACATTTTCGCCAACCGTCAAGTGCGGGAACAGCCCGTAACTTTGAAACACCGTTGCCGTGTCCCGCTTGTTGGGCGGCAGCATCGTTACATCCTCGCTGCCAATCTGAATCTTTCCCGATGTGGGTAGCTCAAAGCCCGCGATCATTCTGAGTGTGGTTGTTTTGCCGCAGCCTGAAGGTCCAAGCAGCGTTACCAATTCCCCAGCTTCCACGGTGAAGTGCGCGTTGTTGACGGCGATTACTTCGGATGAAGCAGCGCCCTTTCTTGTGTCCTTGAAAACTTTGCTGACGTTATCCAGCGTAACGGATATGCTTTTTTTCTTTTCCATAGTTATACTCGCTTTCTTACCGTGAAATAGTTTTTGCCGTCATTCCGCGATCACGGACAAGAACCTGCATCAATCCAAAAACCGACAGCACGATAATAATCAGCACTGTGGAAAGAACACTCGCCAAACCAAAACGCAGGTTTTCGGAGAAGTTGTAAATCTGCACCGTCAAGTGATACCATCGCGCTGAAATCAGAAAAATAACGGCGCTCACCGCGGTCATCGAACGGACAAAAGTATACGACATCGCGGTGAGAAAACTTGGGCGTATCAAGGGCAGCACAATCGACGTGAAGACCTTAGGCATATCCGCGCCCAAGTCCTGCGCAGCTTCTTCGATAGACTTGTCGATCTGGCGCAAGTTGGCAGCTCCCGTTTCAAGCCCGACCGGAAGTTCTCTGACAACGTAATTGATCACGATGATCGCTGCAGTTCCGACCAAAATCAGCGGCGGGCGGTTAAACGCGAGAATGTACGAAATGCCGATGAGCGTTCCCGGTACGGCAAACGGCGTCATCAGTAGCACTTCAAGCAACCGCTTACCGATAAAGGTTTGCCGCACCACGATAAGAGCTGCCGCCATTGCCGTGATGCCGGCGATGGGCGTGGCTATTGCGGCAAGTGTAACGGTATTGCTGATGGACTGCCAGCCGCGCGAAAGAGCTTCGCTGAAATTCGACAGGGTGAAACTGTAGTCAATTCCCCACGCGCGTACAAAACACCCGGCAAGAATCGTTCCGTACAGCGACATAATGAACACCAGGCACAAACCCACGAATACCGCAAGGGCGATACGAACCGGCTTGGTCGCGAGTTCCGCCAAGCGGCTGGAAGGTTTTCCAGTTACGGTAACAACGCTTTTTTTACCAACCCAATACCGCTGAATGAAAAAAGCCGTCAGCGTCGGCATCAACAGCATAAGGCTTAGCGCAGCTCCTCCGCCAAGATTGCTCCGTCCGGTAACAATAATGTACGCCTCGACCGAAAGCACCCGGTACGAACCTGCCAGCAGCAGCGGGTTGGCAAAGTCCGCCAGCGAGTTGGTGAAAACCAAAAGCCACGCGGAAAGAATTCCGGGCATCGCGAGCGGCAGCGTTACGCTGGTAAAGGTTTTAAGCCGAGTCGCCTGTAGATCAAGGGCGGCGTCTTCTATCGTTGAATCGATGGATTTCAGTATCGAAGAAATGGACATAAACGCGATGGGAAACATTCCGATAGTTTGCACTAAAACCAGCCCGCCAAGCCCGTAAATCGAAAAGTTCCGCAAGCCCAAAAGCTGATTTGTGATGAGCCCGTTATTTCCAAACAGTAGGATCACCGAAAGGCTGAGTGAAAAGGGCGGCGAAATTACCGGCATCGTGGCAAGCGTCCCGATGAGCTTTTTGTGCCGCGCTCCAGTTCGCTCGATATAAAACGCAAACACAAAACCGATAAACGTTGACACCGAAGCGGTACAAATCCCCAGTTGCACTGATCCCCACAACGCCTGTAAGTTGCGAGGTCGCACCGCATCCCGCCAGATGTCAAACGTGGCGCTGCCGTCTTGCACGAAAGTCAGCCTAAACGTCTCGAAAAGCGGATACGCGATGAAGGCGGCGGCAACGGCAAAAAGAAAAACCACCGCGTATCCGGTAACGGGATCTCGCGCAAGCAGGGCGACAGCCACAATCACGATGAAAATAACCCACGCCAAAATAAAGAGGTTTCGCAGAAGCCGCTCAAAGACGCGCGAGCCTTCTTCCGGCACGGTGATAAAAACCGCGGCTCGGATGTCAAAGCCTGAATCGTCGGGAATGGGCAGCAGGTACGCTTGCATAGACGAGGTAACACTTGCGGGATCTACGCCGTCAAGTGAGCGAAGTTCCCGCGCGCTAAAACTGCGGGCAAAGGTGTACGGCAAAAGGTAGTACACGCTCTGCTCCGCCTCCTCGAACACTTGATTTCCCCTGCCGGATTCCCACAGGGCAAGCGGCAGAGCGTCTGCGGCTACCGGGTAAAAATTAAAGTTCTCATCACTGCCCAAAAGCAGGATTTGCCCGCCTTCAACAACTTCGGCAAAACCAGCGATCCAGTTGTCGATGGCAAAGCGGTCGGCGGGCAATAGCGCATCTTCCCCGTTGCCCGGCAGCGTAAAATCAGGAGCCGTCCTTGCAAAGAGCGTTACTTTGTTAAGGCTGTTTTCAAGGGAGTAACTGCGGTACGAACCCAAAAGGGAGGAGTAAATCCAGATGCCGAATGCCGCAAACACCAGCGAGGCTGCGGCAAGCTTTACGAGACCCTTTTTTCTAAGCATACATTAGAGTTGTTCGGAAACTTCAGTTCTCCGAACAACTTCCTTATAAAATAGCAAAATACGCAGTATTTTGCAGGACTTGTGAGACAACGCAACCCGAAGGTTCGGCGAACCTTCGGTTCGACCGAGTTGTCGAACAAGTCCATTACCGAGATTGCCGCGTGAACCACCAAATAAGACACAAGCTGCCGCATTATCGGCTAACGTGTGGATTCAATTTCTGCTGTCCAGCGGTTGAGCAGCCGTGTTCTGTTTGCCGGATCGCCATCCCACGCCATATCCTGCTTTACTGTTGTGATTTGGTCGAGACTCAACGCCAGCGGATGCCGCACAGCGCCGTTTCGAACCAGCACAAAAAACCACTCGGTGAATATCCGCTGGGCTTCAGGCGAGCTAAGCACCCAGTCGTAAAGTTGGCGCGCCTGCACCTGCTGCCGTCCGCCGCGAATCAACGACATCGATGCCAGCTCGTAGCCAGATCCGTCTGTCGGAGCATTGATTTCGATGTTTGCGCCATTTGCCTTTAGCCGCACGTGGTCGTGGGCGTAGCCGATGGCAATCGGAATCTCCCCGATGGCAAGGCTCTGCCCGGGCGCGGAACCAGCGCGGGTGTATTGGTCGATGTTGGAATTCAGGCGCCTAAGAAAGTCAAATGCCTGATCTTCATTTCGGTTAAAGATGGCAAGCATGGTCGTAACCACATTGTACGCCGTTCCCGATGTGTTGGGATTTGCCATGCGGATATGACCTTTGTACTCGGGGCGCAGCAGATCAGCCCAGCTTTTCGGCGGCGTCAAACCCAGAGCGCGCGCACGGTCGAGGTTGGTGGAAATAACCAGCGGTCCAACGTACAGCCCGATCCAGAAATTGTTTGGGTCTCTGAATTCAGCAGGAGTATTTCTCGCTTCCCGCGAGTTATAGGGGACGGTAAGGTTTCGGGCTTTTGCAGTGATGTGATCAAGCCCCACGCCGCCAACCCAGATCGAAGCTTGCGGATTTGCCTTCTCTGCTTCCATCCGCGCAACTGCTTCGCCGCCTGAAAGCCGGACGAAATTTACCCGGATGTTCGTTTCCTTTTCAAACTGCTGGAACAGTTCCCGCGCAAAGGGCTCCTCAAGCGTTGTGTACGCCGAAAGCGTTGTCTGGGCAGAAAGCGCCCCCGTAACCATAAGCAGAACCATAGAAATTACCAAAAACCGTTTCATGACTTCCTCCAAATCG
>WQZT01000152.1 GCA_009780595.1 Treponema sp.
AAATTACTGGTACGACAATTACGGTTAATCGTAACAGTAGCGTTCGTAACGCAGGAACGCACGGATTCTACCTTAAAAACAGCGGAGGGGAAACGGTTATGGAAAATGTTGCTGTTACTGGAACAACAAGTAGCAGTGTAGATATTAGTGGCACAAGTAACAATATTACAATTTCCGGGCTAAAGGCTGAGAATGGAGGGGGTGTTGCCATTCAATCTCTAGGGAAAGTTACCATTGTCAATTCATCTCTTGAAGATTCCTCTGATGGCTTTTCGGTTTCTTCTGGCGGCAATACAGATGTTTTAATATCAGGAGTTCGTGTCAAAAATATCAGCGGTGGTTATGGCACTGGCTTTTATATAAACGCAGGGAACACTGTCATTGTTGAGTCATCTATTGAGAATGTCCTTAATCAAGCTGTCTATTATTCATAGTAGAAATCAGCGAACGTTTACCATGGCGAGATCTTCAATCAAAAACACTGGACAGGCGCTGGATATTGATGCAGGATCCTTTGAAATAACGAAAGTTGACTTTATAAACAACCTGGGTGCCTCTGGAGTAAGCAGAATTGCCAGGGTATTACATACCGGAATATTTACCGATTGCAACTTTATTCACGACTCCACCATGAAGCATAAGGAGGCTACTAGTTCGCCTCGGTTTCATTTTTATAGTCTGTTTGATTTTGGTATCACGGAGGAGGAAGATCCGGTTGTATTTGACGGCTGTACATTTTCCAATCTGCTGGGGGCTGATAAACCTACATATATTTACTGCACCTGGCATAATTGGAATGGACCCAATAACCAAAGTATTAGAGGAGAATTGAAAAGTCTTAAAAAAAATATTGAATTTAAGAATAGCGTGTTTACGTTTAAGAAGGATGAAGCAGTTGGCTTGTTTGCTGGCTATGGTGGGACCGGTTCAGGTAGTGGAGACCGCCTACTTGTAGATAACATACGCATCATCGACAATGGTAGCACTACAAAGCTGTTCTGGTTAGATGCTGCAACCAATAGTCAGCAGCGCTTTTTCTTTAGGGATAATAGTTATTACAATGATAAGATCTTCACTCGTGATGTATTCGACAGTAACGGCAATCTACCTGCTACTGTTCCTGCCTATGTTTACAACAATCTGTTCCGCATCACTGACAAAGGTCGCCCAACTCTTGTGAAGTAAGGCAGAGAACAGCGCACATCGCGCCGCAGGTAATCACCAGCACCAGCCTGCGGCGGCTTGCCGTTCTCAGCCAGCACGGAATTTAATAGGTACGAAAAAGTTCATTGACAGAGCAAAGCTTGCTCTATACAATGGAGGAAACTAAGATAACTACAGGAGAAATCAATGGCACTTTGCACACAGTGCGGAAATACCATGGCAGATGACGTAAAGTTCTGCCCGAATTGCGGGAAGGCATCTAACGACGCTTCGCTTGGGGAGAGCAATCCGTATGCGCCCCCGAAATACAGCGTAGCAAGTTTTGCCGTAATCGAAAACAGCGATCTACGGGCAGCCGCGCGCCAGCAGTTGCGCGGCGCATGGGGCACAATGGCAGTGGCGTGTTTGATATACGCGCTCATAATGATCCCCTTGACTTTTCTTTTTTCTGAATTTAGCCCATTCGCTGACCCCACGCTAGATAAGATTTCTACGATTATATGGTATATCCTTTCCGGTCCTCTCTCTCTGGGTTTTGTCGGGCTTTTACTGAAACGCGTTCGTGAGCAAGAAATCTTCGTGAAGGATGCTTTTTCCGGTTTCAAGCGCTTTGGTGCAAGTCTTTTGTTGGCATTCTTTGAAGGTCTTTTTACTGCTCTGTGGACGCTGCTTTTGGTAGTTCCGGGAATCATAAAAAGTCTTGGGTACTCGATGGCGTTCTTCATCATGAGTGATGATCCCCATGTAAAACCCCTCGAGGCGTTACGGAAAAGTCAGCTAATGATGAGGGGCTACAAAGCAAAACTTCTTGAATTGCAGCTTAGTTTCATTGGCTGGGGGATTCTTGCGACCTTAACAGTGGGCATAGGTTTTTTGTGGCTAGTCCCTTATTACGGCGTTTCAATGGCAAACTTCTACGAGAATGTTAAACAGAATCAAAAAATACTGCTTGCTGCGTAAATCACTTCGCGCCAACACCTAGAGTGCATGCCGCACACTTGAGTGCCGCACACTTGAGTGCCGCACACTTGTGTGCCGCACAACACGCTAGGTGTTAAACAAACTCGGCGTTTTAAGATACTTCTCCGCGTCAAAGGGACTCAGCATCTTGCTCAGTGATTCGTTGAGCGTCAGTATTCTGATGATTCCGGCGGAAAGTTTCGCCGAGGGAACAATCTCGATGCGGGGAACAATGCCGGGAAACGGGGAGGCGCTCACCGTGTCCGCCACGATAATCCGGTTCAGGAGTTTTTCCTCCGCGAGTTTGTTCAGGCGCTGTGGCGCAGGCGGCGAAAAAATCGCGTGCGGCGCAATGATGTTGATTTCCTTCGGGCGCAAGGGCTGCAACGCACGGATGAGGCTTTCCACCGAACCTGCGGTGTCGATCATATCATCAACAATCCAGATGGTTTTCCCCTCTACTGGCTCGGCGGAAAGAATGTTGATCGACTCAACTGTGTTTGCTTTGGAATAATCGCGCTCCTTGTGGGCGACCATTACCGCCGCACGGAATGCGTTGGCGAACTCCTTGGTGAATTTTTCCCCGCCGGCGTCAACCGAACAAAACGCCCAATTCGGGCGAACCTCTTCGGTAAGAACCTGCATCGATTGAACGTACGTATCGCAGAGGTAACGATTGAGGAGGTTCAGCACGGGGATGTTGTCAATCGTGCAAATCGTGGGGTCAAGCATCGAAACTGATTTGTTGGAATGCAGTTGGTACGTTACAATGTGGCGGACGCCGAGGCTCGCAAGGATTTTGAAGTGCATCCACAAACCAATCGAGTTGCGGCGGGTAGTTCTGTCCGAGCGCGAGCAGGAAATAAACGGTTCGAACACGGTTATTTTCGCCGCCTGTGCTCGTTTGAGGGCATCCACCGCGTGGTACAGTTCCGCCTTCGCCTCTTCAACCGCCAGCCCCGCGTTGTTTCGGGCGCAACTGCTGGCAAACAGCACGACTTCCTTTCCGCGTACCGGTTCGCTGATGGACACTTCCATTTCCCCGTCAGCAAAACGCTCGGTATTAAGAATATCCACCCGGTTGATTCCCTCCGCAATTTCCCGAAAGCGGGGATCAGCCACCACATAGTCTGCCACGCGGGCAGCGTATTCCTTCATTGACCGGGTCGCGGTAATGATAAACTCGTTCATTGGTTCCTCATTCGTGCAGTATACCATATTTCGCCGCCTGTGTCAGGTCGCGCGAGTGTCTAGTGTTGCACGGTGCGTTATAATGTACAATACTATTAGTATGAAAGTACATCAATACGTTCGCAGCAGCGGTTTCAACGGTAGGCTTTTCTTCAATGTGGCAGTGCTTGTCGCGGTTCTTTCTTCGTGCACAAATCCCGTTCGTCCTGGAGAGAAGGATTGGACACCTGAAATTTACTATCCACTGAGCATTAGTGGCAATCACAAAATTGTTCTCGCTGGCAGCGGAATGGGGGAAGCATCGAATTTTTCTCGCCTCTTTACGCACTATTTGTTCTTTGGAAATCCAAAGTCGCTTTTCGATACTGTGCCTGGAACAAACGTTCGAGTAAACAATGGAACTCTGTTTTTGCAACTGGGAACACCGCGCAATCCTCCTGTGTTTTTTTCGCCTATGGATTTGTGTGTCTTTGAAATTACAGATTTTTCCACCTCAGGCGGGGGCAGTTGGTACAGTCTTTCATGGGAAGAAGATAATGATAGCGGCAGAATAGTTGCGTTAATGTGGTCTAATAAAGATGCACATGTAAAAACAAATCTTCCACGAAATGAAGCAGATGAACCACTTCCATCACCACAATTTATCATTGACTGGAAGTTACAAAAAGGCTGGAATTTTATAATTCCCGTGCTTGATGAGGAAACAGGAGATATAATCAGCCGCACTTTTGAGGAAAGTGAAATCCCCGGCACGTTCAAGTGGATCGTGCGAAAAACCGGAAATTCTTAGCCTACAAAAAACAGGGCTTGCCACAGGTCTGGAGTGAAACCCGCAGCAAGCCCGTAAGTATACCAAACGTTTAGAATTACGCGTTTACCTCTTGCAGTACAGTGCCCCTTTGCTTAATGGCGATAAACCGGATAAACAACGCGAACAGCGTTATTGCCAGTGCCACGCCGATGATGATACCGGTAATCCACGTGGTGTTAGGATCGCCTGAAAGCCGCGTGATAAGGGGGCCAAGCGCCTCGTTGGCGGTGAGGAAGTATGCGGTAACAACGGCGGTCATAAACGTGCCTGGAAGCAGGCAAATCCAGTAATTCTTTCCGGTTTTTACAAGGTACGCACTTGCCGCCCACAACGCGATGGTTGCCAGCGCCTGATTCGACCACGCGAAATAGCGCCACATAATGTTGAAGTTTTTCGCACTCGCGAGGGCAAACACAACGAGCGGTATGCCGATGGCAAACAGCGGCAACGCCACCGCGAGCCGGTTCTTAAAAT
>WQZT01000153.1 GCA_009780595.1 Treponema sp.
CCGGATACCGTGTCGCCCACGCGCACATCGCTGACAGTTTTAATCCCCGCGATAAAATACCCGACATCCCCCGCGCCCAATCCCGCCGTCTCGACAAGCGCAAGTTTGAAAACGCCAACCGTCTCAACCTCGTACTCGGCGTTGTTGGACATAAAGCGAATCCGCATCCCCTTTTTCACCGAGCCGTCAAAAAGCCGCAGGTGAACAACAACCCCGCGGTACGGATCGTAGTGGCAGTCAAAAATCAACGCGCTCAACGGCGATTGCGGACTTCCCGCTGGAGCAGGAATGCGCTTGACAATCGCCTCGAAAAGTTCGTCAACTCCAACGCCGCTTTTGCCCGACACCAGAAGCGCCTCGGAGGAATCAAGCCCCAAATCTTTGTCGATCTGCGCCTTCGTTCCGGGAATATCGGCGGCAGCCATATCAATCTTGTTGATTACGGGGATAATTTCAAGGTCGTTTTCAAGCGCCAAATACATATTGGAAAGCGTCTGCGCCTGAACGCCCTGCGACGCGTCAACCAGCAGCAGCGCGCCCTCGCACGAATTGATGGCGCGGGAAACCTCGTAACTAAAGTCAACGTGCCCCGGAGTATCGACAAAGTTCAGCTTGTACTCCTGCCCATCAAGCGCCGTGTACGGAATTGTAACCGCCTGGCTTTTGATGGTAATTCCCCGCTCTCGCTCGATGTCCATATTATCAAGCATCTGGTTTTGAAAGTTCCGGTCGTCGACAATATTGCCCTTCTGAATCAGGCGGTCGGCAAGCGTAGACTTTCCATGATCGATATGAGCGATGATGCAAAAATTGCGAATGTGCTGAACGTTACCCGGCCCTGCGGTTTCTGCCATATACTATCCCTTCCGCGCTTTTTTCAGGCTGATTTCTCCCACTGGTTCAAGTGTTATATCAGGCGGTATTTCCATATACGACAAAACTGCCAAATACGGAAGTTGCCTTCGAGTCGCTTCTTTTATATGAGTGCGGAGCTTTGGGGAGCAAAGAATAACCGGATGGAAACCCTTGTCTACCATCCGCTTATAGGCAGAAGAAATCGCCCCCTCCCAATCACCCGGCACGGAGTGAAGCCCCCCAGATGAAGAACTCATCACGCTGGAGATAAAATCGCTTTCCATTTTTGAGTTCAGCGTTAGCACACGCAGTGTCAAGTTTTCATCGGCATAGTCAAGGCATATTTGCCGCTTCAGAGCTTGGCGAACTTGCTCAATGATGAGTTCGCTCGGCGCATGCCCAAAGCCCGCCCAGTCCGCCAGCGTTTCAAGGATAATTGGCATGTGCCTGATGGAAACCTGCTCGCTCACAAGCCCCTGAAAAATCTCCCGTATCACCCCCAGCGTCAGGAGGTTCTTTACTTCCCCGGTAACCACCGGGTACGTTTCTTCGGCTGTGTCGAGAATCGCCTGGACTTCATCCCTGCCCAGAAAATCAGGCGTGCGCTCCTGTACAACTTTATGAATGTGAACGAGTACTATATGCGACACGGCTTTTGCCGCGAGTTTGATATTTCCGCTGTTATTCACAAGGTCTGACATACACGATGCCGGAAGTTCGGCGTTAGAAATGCTATCGTCAGAGAGGGCTCTTGCAGCACAGATTGCCGAGTACCAGCCCATTTCCAATCTGCCGCGCCCGGCTTCCAGTCCCTTGAAAAGTATCCGGTATTCATCTTCCTTGAGCTTAGGATTGAGAATGGTGCGGAAAGCCGGGACTGAAAATCCCAAAAGACAGGAGAGCTTTTTACGCAATGCATTCAATGGAACAATGAGCGACTCCGATTCCGAGCCTTCCCCGATCAGTTCAAAAACCAATTCCCCAAGTTCGATAGACAGCGGGCGGACGCTTCGTACAGCAGGATCAAGCTTTTTAGCTTTAACAGACAGCACGCGCCGTTTGGGAGTATGCGAATCTAAGCGGGCAAAGAGCATAGAAACATCGCGGTAAAACGCTTCGGGGATACTTTCCCCCGCCTTGCCGTACGAGATAAGGTTTTTTGCCAGCATGATGTTATTGATGACGGGAACGCCCACCGCTTCAGCGGCGCGGACAACGGCATCCGCACTTGCATCCCGCTCGATAGAAACGATCATCGGGGCAAACATATTTTCTTCGGCGTACTTCAACCCGACAACCGTGTCTTTCCCTGAGATATAAACATCGCAGAAGAGAATATACGAATTCAACGCCGGAAGAGCGGGATCAGCGGGAAGGCTTTCACTCGTAAACAACCGCTCAACGGGAGGTTCAGCCTCTCCGTCTCCGGCAATGCAAAAAGGTGTCTTTTTCATTACAGCTAATTTTACAACGTATCGGGGGTATCCAGCAAGGCGGGTAAACGCATCATTGCCGGCATATAACCCATACGGCGTTTCCTTATGTTGATGTCAAGCAGGGCGACACCGTCGTCCTCGAAAATCTGAAATCCGCGAATAGAAAGTGGATCGTCCTCGGAAATGCCAGCTTCATCGGCGACAGAGCCGCGCACAACCCGCTTGACGAGGAAGGTCGGCGAAAAGCCCGTTCCCGGATGCGGCGCAAGGATGATGCCGAATAGCGGCGCGACGATGCGCTCGCGGGTGTCAACGTGCGCGGCGGTTGCCATCGGGATTATCGGGCGTTGTGCAAGCCGTATCGTGCGCTCGACAACAGTGCCATCGGGTTCTTCAAGCTCAAGCGAAACCAGTTCGCCGGGGCGCAGCGGGAACAGCCGATCTTGCAGAGCCGGAATGAGCGAACCCTGCGGCGCTTTGACAGCTTCGCCGTTGATGCTTTTGATCCGCGATCCTTGCTGAATCTGCTGCTCGGCAGCGGGGGTGAACGGCGCAACGTAAATGATCTCCGCACCACCGGTGAAGGTCTCGCTCAATGCAAAGCCCAGCCAGGGGCGCTGGGCCATTCCGCCTGCAAGCATTGCCGGCAGTGCCGCTGCCAGCCGCTGGGCGGGAACGGCGAAGTTCAGCCCCTGAAACTGCGGAATTCCGGCAAAAACGACACCGACAAGCCGGCCTGACATATCCATCACCGGCCCGCCTGAGTTGCCCTGATTGACGGCGGCATCAATCTGAATAACATCGCCGATTTGCAAAAAGCGCCGCCCCACAGCGGAAACGATCCCCTGCGTAACGGTTTTTTCAAGCCCAAGCGGAGAACCTATCGCCTGAACCGGATCGCCGACCATCGGCTGCGCCCAATCCACCACGCTGTAGACAAACTGCGGGGTAAGCGAAGTCTGAATGAGCGCCAAATCCATTGCCTTGTCCCAGCCAATTACCCTTGCCGGAACGCGCGGGCTTGACGCATCGCCCATACGCACAAAGAGGCGCGACCTTCCCCGAAAAGCAGGATCAACTTCGCTAGCAATAACGTGGTAGTTGGTGATAAGAAGCCCCGACGCATCGATAAAAAACGCCGAGCCGACTGCTATGTCGGGAATCCCCATCCCGCGTTGGATTCGCATCCCGCGATCAACCCACACCGTGGCGACGCCTCGAATCATATCGGCGGCAGTGTCCCTGCCCCGCGCAAAGGTAAGGTGCTCCGCCGCAATCCCCGCGGTTCGGTTGCCCGGCATCTTCTCGATAATTCCCAGGAAAAAAGCTGCTGTCCGCCGCTGCCGCACTTCAACGGCGCGTTCCATAAACAGGCGTGCATCTTCAAGCGTAAGCGGGCTCAAGCCGTGAGCGCGGGCGGCGGCAAGGAACGCCTGAAGATTGTTCCCCTCGTCAAGCTGGGTGCGGGCGTACTTCAAAAGGAGGTGCGGCTCGTCTCCGGCGCTTTCCACCGCGATCCCCACACGGGAAAGCGAGCGGGCAAGGGAAGCTGCATCCTCCCAGCGGTTTTCCGCGATTGCCGCCGTTTGGGATGTTTTCAGGTTCGCGACAGCTTCTTCCCGCATGAGGTCAAGCCGCTGGCGCACATCCGGGTCGCTGGCAGGAGGGGTAACGCTTGATGAACCGTAAATTATCTCATAGACTTCCAGCAGGTGAAGCGCCTGAGCCGGATCATCGCTTACATACCGTGCAATATCGTTCAGCCGGATCTCCGGCACCGAAAGAGGCGCGGTAAGACGGCGCTCCGCAGTTGCCTGCGTTTGGCAGGAAACGACAAACGCCGCAACAAGCACAGTAAAGGCACAAGCTACCAGTCTTTTTTTCTCTACCATTCCATCTCCTGCTCGTCTACTTCGTTAGCTTCAATAACTTCTTCAACTTGAATAGCTTCTTCTACCTCAACAACTTCTTCAACTTCGATAACTTCTTCAACCTCGAATACCTCGATTACTTCGATAACCACGTTATCTTCAGGATAATCGATAGGTACGATAGACTCTATTTCCCTGCGGTAATCCCACAAGTCCTCGAGTTCTATAGAATTCGCACCAGCGGCAAAACGGCGCAGAATAGTCATTCGCCCGCTCAATGTTAGATCAACCAGCTGAGTTTGCGGCCGCCCCCTGCTGAACTCCGTCTCAGACACCAAAAGCTCGCCTACATATTC
>WQZT01000154.1 GCA_009780595.1 Treponema sp.
TAGCAGTTTCGGGGATGTACTGATAGCTCGCGCTATGGCAAGCCGTTGACGTTCCCCGCCGGAAATCTCATGCGGATAGCGGTCAAGGTACGCAGACGGCAATTCAACGCGATCCAGCAAGCGAATAATTGTATCAGCACGGGGCCGCTTTCCTGTTTTGAGCACGATAGCTTCGCCGAGAAGTTCACGGACACGCATACGCAGGTTCAATGCGGAACGGCTGTCTTGAAAAATCATCTGCACGCTTTGACGGCAGTATGGTAAGGCTTCTTTCATCCGTGCTTTCTTGCTCATACCCGTTCACAGCGACCTTTACGGTAATTGTGCCGGGCTTGGCATCTGCCGCCACCTTCAAAACGTTTTCGGCAGAGCTCGCCTTGTCGTTTCCCGTAACGCTCCACGTTACCTGTTGCGGCGCACTCTGCGGTGCTACCGTTGCCGCAAACGCAAGTTCCAACCCCTGCGCGGTCAATATATGCTTGGAAGTTATCTTAACTCCGGGTTTCTCTCTCCACGTTGTCGTTACTTCCACATTCTCCGCGGGCATTGTAAATGTATGTGTATCATCGTTCCCGGCGGTAATGACTAAATCTTGCGGCTGAATAGCCGTCCATTCGATAAAGTTATAGCCTTCGTACGTGCCGTGTGTCAGAGTTACCGTTTCATTTTCTTTTGCCGATTTTTTATCTGCCGCAACATCCGGTGCACCGCCTGAGTTCACGGTAATATTGTACGCGCCTTTTTTCCATTTCGCCGTTATTTCTACCGCTCCCTCCGGTATAGTAAAGGGATTGTCCGGGGCAATTGTCAAGCCCGCAGGTTTTACAACCGTCCAGCCGTCAAAGCCGAAGCCCACGCGATCGGCAACAGTGAGCGTTACCTTGTTCCCTTTCTTCGCCGTGCTGGGGCTTGCTGTAATACCGTACCCTTCCTTGTATGAAAACGGTGTAAATATGTATGTCATGACGATGCTCAGCCGTTATCCCCGCCAGATAGTAGGCTTTGATGTCGGCAGTTCAGTGAAAGCGTAGACGATTTAGAGGATTGTAGAGGCGGCACCTGATGCGCAGAACTACTATACCGATGGCGGGATGGTCTATTTAGATGTTGATTTCATCGGGCGGCATAGACGTGATGTCAGAGATAAAAGTGACACACATTTGATTGAAAGTGTGAATGCAGGCAGACGTGCGCCATTACATAGTCGGGGTGTACAGGAAGAAGAGTCGATTTTTTTCAGGAAAATAGAAACGCTGAAGGCAGTACTACTGCTTTTCATAAACGCGCATGATAAGGCAGACCAAGCAGCGCTGGCGCGATTGTCATCGTGGTTGTGGGCGGGATTTCGGTTTCAGCCATATTCAGTTTGTTTAGGGACTTCTTTTTCCACTCTCTTCCTCATTTGCACCCCTAGAGCATCCGCCGTGGAAAAGTATATAGTATACCTATGAAAGTCTTAATCATCGGCTCAGGCGGAAGAGAGCACGCGCTGGCCTGGAAATTGGCTCAATCGAACAAGGTCGAAAAGATTTACGTTGCGCCCGGCAACGGCGGCACGGCGGGCGAAGAAAAAACCGAAAACCTCCCGCTTGGTGGTGCAGACCCGGCAACGGCGGAGGGGCAAGCGGCGCTGGTCGAGTTCGCCCGGAAGGAAACCATCGCCCTTACCGTCGTGGGGCCGGAAGCGCCGCTTGCAGCGGGCATTGCCGACAGGTTCCGCGCCGCCGAGCTTGCGGTTGCTGGTCCCGGCGAAAAGGCCGCGCGGCTTGAAACCAGCAAGGCGTACGCAAAGTCCTTCATGGAAAAGTACGGCGTTCGCGCCGCAAAGAGCAGGAACTTCACGGACTTTGCCCAAGCCCTCGCGTACACCGAACAGCAAACGCTGCCTGTGGTGATTAAGGCTGACGGGCTTGCGTCAGGCAAGGGCGTAGTCATTGCCGCCAGCGCCGCTGAGGCGAAACAGGCGCTTTCGGCGTTTATGAAAGACGGCGTTCTAGGCGCCGCTGGGAAAAGCGTGGTTATCGAAGAATACCTTGCGGGGCTTGAAGTTTCCGTGCTGGCAGCAGTCAGCGTAACTTCAGGCGGCAAGCCGGTCATAAAGCCCTTCATCTCCGCGCGGGATCACAAGCGCCGCTTTGAAGGCGGGCAGGGGCCGAACACTGGCGGGATGGGCGCAATTGCCCCCGTGCCGGATTTCACCGCAGCCCTTCAAAAGGATTTTGCGAGCGCCATTCTCGCCCCAACGCTGAAAGGGATGGAGGCGGAAAAAATGGACTACCGGGGTTTTATCTTTTTTGGGCTGATGCTGCAAAATCGCCGTTGTTATCTTCTGGAATACAACGCGCGTTTGGGCGATCCGGAAACGCAAGCCGTACTTCCCCTTTTGGACTCGGATTGTGCCGAACTCTGCCAAGCCGTCGCCGATGGGAACCTTGCGGACTTCCCGCTTAAATGGAAGAAAGGCGCGGTGTGCGCCCCAGTCGCCGCCGCCTCCGGCTATCCCGGCACGTTCCGCTCAGGCGATCCAATCGCCATCAACAAGGCGGGGCTGGAAAAAACAGGGGCAAAGCTCTTTGTTTCCGGGGCGCAACGGGGGCGTGGCGGATCGTCCGGCTCCGGTTTGCATACATCAGGCGGGCGGGTGCTGACGGTTTCCGCACGAGGCGAACATGCCGAGGATGCGCGGGGCAAGGCCTACAGCGCCCTGCGTTTTGTCAATTTCGACGGAATGGTTTTCCGCACGGATATTGGCACCGAAGTTCCCGCCGCAGATAAAGCGGAAGCGGCGGGGTAAATTTTCGGATAGGGATAATGCGCCGGGCTTTACCGTTCCAGCTTGCGGTACACGTGACGGTGGGGTCTGTCCGCGACAGCGCCCAGCTTTTCCCGCCGCCATTCGGCGTATTCAGACCACGTGCCATCGTACCACACAACCTCGCCGTCTTCAAACGCCAGAATATGCGTAACAATGCGGTCTAAAAACCAGCGGTCGTGGCTGATTACCAGGCTAACCCCGGCGAAGGTGTCAATGGCATCCTCCAGCGCACGAAGGGTGTTTACGTCGAGGTCGTTCGTTGGCTCGTCGAACAGCAGGACATTCGCGCCCTCTTTCAACATAAGCGCCAGATTCAAGCGGTTTCGCTCGCCGCCTGAAAGCACGCCCACCTTCTTTTGCTGGTCGCCGCCTGAAAAATTGTACCACGCGCAGTAGGCGCGGGAGTTGACTTCCTTGCTGCCAAGTTTCACGAGGTCAAGCCCGTCAGAAAGCTGCTCCCACACGGTTTTTTCGCTGTCCAGCTTTTCCCGCATCTGATCCGCCCACGCCAGCTTAACCGTGTCGCCAAGCCGCAAGGTTCCGGCATCCGCCGTTTCCCGCCCGGTGATAATTTTGAACAGCGTCGTTTTACCCGCCCCGTTCGGGCCGATGATGCCGATACAAGCGCCCGGCGGCACGGTGAATTCCACGTTCTGGAACAGCAGACGGTCGCCGTATGATTTTTCAAGCCCCTTCGCCTCGATAACAAGCTGCCCCAAGCGCGGCCCCGCTGGAATGGTAATTCTGCTTTCCTGAATTTTTTCCCGCTCGCCGTCTAAAAACAGCTTTTCGTACTGAGCAATACGCGCCTTGCTTTTCGCGTGGCGGCCTTTTGGACTCATCCGTATCCATTCAAGCTCCCGCTGAAGTTGCTTGCGTCGGTCGCTTTCGGTTTTCTCCTCCTGCGCCAGCCGCTGCTCCTTTTGTGTAAGCCACGACGAATAATTACCCTTCCACGGAATGCCTTCGCCGCGGTCAAGCTCCAAAATCCAGCCAGCAACATTATCCAAAAAGTAGCGGTCGTGCGTAACAGCGATTATCGTTCCGGCGTATTCCCGCAAATGCCGCTCCAGCCACGCGACAGTTTCCGCGTCAAGGTGGTTAGTCGGCTCGTCAAGCAGGAGAATATCCGGCTTTTTCAGCAGCAGGCGGCACAGCGCAACCCGCCGCTTTTCACCCCCCGAAAGGTGGTCAACAATCTCATCGCCCGGCGGACAGCGCAACGCCTCCATCGCAAGCTCAAGGCGGTTGTCAAGGTTCCAGCCGTCAGCCGCCTCGATTTTTTCCTGCAACTCCGCCTGCTTCGCCCCCAGCTTGTCGTAGTCCGCATCCGGGTCGGCAAACGCCTCGCTCACCTTGTCGAACTCCGCCAAAAGGTCAACCAGCTCCTGCACACCTTCGGCAACAACTTCCTTGACCGTCTTGCCCGGCTGAAGGTACGGCTCCTGCTCCATATAGCCGATGGAGTAGCCAGGGCTCACCGAAGTCTCCCCGGTGAACTCCGTGTCCACCCCCGCAAGGATTTTCAGAAGGCTCGACTTTCCCGAACCGTTAAGACCGAGAACGCCGATCTTCGCGCCGTAAAAATAAGAGAGGTTGATATCTTTGAGTACCTGCTTGGTTCCGTGCTTTTTGGAAACCCGGTACATCGAATAAATGACTTTCTTGTCGTCGACTGTTGACATA
>WQZT01000155.1 GCA_009780595.1 Treponema sp.
ACCGCCCGGCGCACTCCCATGCAAAATCCCATAACCTCCGCGCGAATTACCTTCATCTTGCCACGAGTTTATTTATGCTTTCGCGGCAACCAAAGACGGCTTGCGCTTACTTTTCTTCTCTTTCCGCATCTGCCAGAAATACACAAAACCGGAAGCGATAAAGATTGTCGTATACACGCCGGATGTCATCCCGATCAGCAGCGCGAGAGCAAAATCCCGCATAGCACCGGTAGTGAAAATAAACAGGGACAGCACCGCCAGCATCGTCGTAAACGTGGTGATGATAGTACGCCCCAGCGTTCCGGTGAGCGAACGGTCGATTATCTGAACAAACGTGTCATCCGGGTAAATCCGCAGATTTTCCCTGATTCTGTCAAACACAACGATGGTGTTGTTCGTTGAATACCCTAAAGTCGTAAGAATTGCCGCAATCGTAATCGTGTTAAATTCCATTCTGCTCAACGCCACAAACGCCACGATAACAATACCATCGTACACAATGCCAATTATCGCACCGACAGCGTACTGCAACTTAAACCGAATCGTCATATAGATAAGCATCAACAGCAACGTGAGCGTTAAAAGCCACGTCGCCTGATCGGTGAGGTCTCTGGAAAAACGCGCACCGACAAAATCTGAGCGGGTTACGACAACCGAACCCTGCCCGAAGGTGTTTTCCAGCGCGGCAATGATCCCTTCGGCAGACGTGCCTGAGTTCTCAATTTCGCGCTCCTCCATACGAGTCATAAAGCGCCGCTCGTCGGGGGTTCCCAAGTTTTGAACAGACACATTACCCAGCGGAGCAAGGCTCGCGCGGATCTCCTCGATAGAAACCGGCGGCATATTCGGCGGCATGTAGTGCACAATGAACGGCCGCTCCGCCTCCAGCAGAGGAAGGTTCTGTGCGCTCTGGAGCAACCACGCAGAATTGATACTCGGCTGTGCAACGTCAACAACGTATATATCCTGTATTGCCCGCAGTTGTGCGGCAATATCGCCCTGCGTTGGGTACGCGGCAAACAGGAAGCTGCGGCTGAACTCACCCACGCCAAGCCCGGTAATCAAAATATCAAGGCTCGTTCGGCTGACCGAAACCGAAGCACTGCCCGGCCCGTCATACGTTATATGGAAGGCAGTTTCTGCCAACTGAATCTCTTGCATAAGTCCGGCTTGAAAGTCGATGCCTAAGTTAAAACCCTTATTCACCGCAAAGCCTGAAATCCCGGCAATTACAATAACACCGGAAAGCACAAACGCCGGAATAAAAAACCTGGAAAAACGGATTGTCTTTTTAGTATTCATCAGTTTGTCCCCTTTACAGTTTGATCGTTAGCGCGTATGGGAACCCAACTTATCGAAAGGTTTTTACTGCGAAGAACATCGGTGCCGAAATCGAACATAAGCCGCGACACAAACAGGGATGTAAAGACCGACGAGAACACACCGATGGCAAGCGCCACTGCGAAGCCTCTGATGGGGCCTGTTCCAAGCTGGGACAAGAACAACGCCGCGATAAAGGTCGTGATATTGGAGTCCATAATCGCCCAGAACGCTTTATCAAAACCCAGTTCAACGGCGGCTTTGCGGCTTTTGCCCAGCCGCAACTCTTCTTTTATACGCTCAAAAATTATCACGCTGGCATCCGTTGCCATACCGATGGTCAGGATGAAACCTGCAATCGCGGGCAAGGTCAACGTGAAGTTAAAAGCAGACAAAACGCTAAACATAATGTAGAAGTTCAGGAGCTGGGCAACAACGGCGTTGATTCCGGCAGCTTTGTAGTAGAACAGCATAAACACCAGCACGAGTGTAATTCCCAACAGGAGCGCGTTAAGCCCCCGGCGGATTGTGTCCTCGCCGAGCGAAGCACCGATGCTCTGCTGGTTGACCACCTGCAACTCCACAGGCAGGGCGGCAGTTCTCAACATCAGCGCGATATTGCGCGCCTCGTCCGCCGCAAACCCGGAAAGGGACACCGTGTCCCGAATAGGCTCGCGGATCGTTGCGATAGACCTGACGCGATCTTCCATTACAATCACCAGCGGGCGATTTACGTTGGCGGAAGTCAGGCGGTAGAAAATCTCCCCGCCTTCGGGGTCGAGGTTGAAGGCGACAATCGGCGTGCGTACCATCGGGTCGGGGTTTTGCCGCACTTCGGCACTGCGGATATGGTTTCCGTCAAGCCCGATTTCCCGTTTCACTGCCACAAAATCCCGATTGCCTTGGGCGTTGCGCCGATGCACATCAAGCCCGAACTCGTCCCGCTCAAAAACGCCCCGAAGAATAACATCCGCCGGAACAATACCCGGATTGATAAGTTCGCCGCGGGCATCAAAAACCGCCGCCGGATTAGCGTTGTACAGCGCGTTAAACATTGCAGTCGCATCTTCATCCATTATATGGAAGGTAAGGCTGCCCCTGCCCATAATTATATCGTTGATCCGCTCCGGATCGGCAGTGCCGGGAATCTCGACGTAAATCTGATCCGTCCCCTGCCGCCGTATAACCGGCTCGGTAAGACCAAAGCGGTCGATACGGCTATTGAGAACATCAAGCGCCCGCTCAATAGCATCCTCGCGATCCGCGTCAGTCAAGTTCTGCCCCAGCCGCTCGCGCAGGGCATTTGTATCAGCCTGAAGAACAATGCTCAACCCGCCTGAAAGATCGAGCCCCAACTGGACAGCGCTCCTCTGTAAGTCCCTCAGCGCAAAGATTTGTTCCCGGTAATGGGTTTCTATCATGGTAAACGCTTCTTGTCGGGAAAAAGCCCGCAGCACAGCCGCCGCCGTCCACCGTTCGGGGAGCGATTGGCGCGATGCGCGGTACACACTTCTCGCCTCGCGTGTCAGGAACGACAATTCGGGGGGCATATCCCCGCCTGCCCGGGCAAGGGAAACCAGATTTTCAAGATGTTCGAGCGCCGTCCCGGAAGCGTACGCCCTTATTCGCTCACGCGGAGCCAGCGCTCTGGCCTGATCCTGCCGGGGCGTCCAAAAGTACCAACGGATAGATGGCAAAAGGAACACAAAGCACAGAGCAAGAATTCCCAGCACAATCAAAAACCGAAAGCGTTTACTCATATTTTTTCTCCACAATCAACAACCCCGCCCTTGACGGGACGGGGTGTGTTATTTTCTACGAATCAAGAAGTGCGTCAAACCTTCAGGTTTATTTTGCTTCCCCGGAAGTTTCTTCGCTGTTTTCTTCTTTGTCGTCTTTTGCGTTATCTTCTTTGGGATTGCTTGACACAGAGGAAATCGCGCTTCGATTAAATTCCAGCTTTACGTTTTCGTCAACTTTTATGACAACGGTGCTTTCCCTGACGCTCGTTACAATCCCGTGCATACCACCGATGGTAACAACTTTGTCCCCTTTCCTGATAGCCGACAGCATCTTCTGTGTTTCCTGCTGGCGCTTCTTCTGTGGGCGAAGAATCAAAAAGTAGAAAATAGCCACGATAGCAATCAACGGCAGGAAGGTCATAATCGGGTTGCCGCCGCCCTCCCCTTGAGGAGGAGCCATGAGCCTGACCATAGGCCCGAAAGACGAAATAATTGAATCCATACAAACATCCTTTCAATAGAAATAAGATTTATTGATGAGGATAGCATAAATTAAGGTGGAAGGTCAAGTATTCTTTTTGCAATGGCACGGAAATCAATTGTGCTCAATATTAAATAGGAATCTGCCAGGGGACAATCCCTTGCAGGACTTCCAGCCCTGACAGACATCGAAGATACCGAAGGGCATACGACAGACCTACGAGACGCCCTTTGCAGCAGAACATGTAAGACCTAGGAACGCACCAACCGAAAGCCAATGACGATATCCCGCCCGTTGGGGGCGCGGCTGACACGGTAGATTGAACTGACCGCCGCCGCATCATTGATCCAACTACCGCCACGGGTCACGCGGAACGCGCTCGCCGGAGTCCACTTGTCGAAGCACCACTCCCACACGTTGCCACTCATGTCATACAGCCCTAGCGCGTTCGCTTTCTTCTTCCCCACTTCGTTAGTACGCCTGCCGCTGTTTCCTCTGTATACCGCTACCTCTCCTATAGTATCACTGCCTGAATATACATAATACGTGTCGATTGTGTCTCCTTTGTACCCTGCGGATTTTACCCCGCCTTTCGCCGCATACTCCCACTGCTGCTCGGTCGGTAACCGCCAGCCGTTTGCTCCTTCGATTTCTTCCACGGCATTCCATGCCGCGTCATTCGCATCTGTTGGTACGGCTCCCCACTTTGCGGGATCTGTCTCGCCTTTTATTTTGTACACAGGTTGCAATCCTCTTCTCATGCTCAGCTTGTTTGCAAACACCAGCACCTCATACCAGCGCACCATTTCCACTGGCAATTTATCGCGGTTGAACTTCGGTGTCGCTGTAATTTCTTTGTTATCATAAGCATTTTCTCCGTTAAAATAGCTAGGGTTA
>WQZT01000156.1 GCA_009780595.1 Treponema sp.
ATCTTGGCGTTAACATCATCCTCAAGCCGCTTGATTTTGACAAAGTCGTTTTCCAGTTGGAACGCCTCGGCGCGGCGCTGATCCAGACGATCGATGTCGGCTTTCAGATCTTCGATACGCCGCCCCAAATCCAGCCGCAGCGCATCAGCCTTGTCGATGAGCTTTGCCTGATCGATAGCCTCGCGGATGTGCCGCTCGGTGTCCTCGACGGAGGAACGCACCGAAGCGATGCGGCTATCGTTATCCGCCGCAACATCCCTGACCCGCTTGCGGGCATCTTCGATGCTGTTGTCCAGTTCGCGGATTTTTCCGGCGAGTTCCTCCCGCGCTTGGGCAAGGTCGGCGCGGGATGTGTTAACCAGCGCGGAAATTTCGCCGTTGCGGGTTTCGATATATTCGGACATTTCGTGAAATTTGCCGTCAAGTTCGCGCTGGTACTGCTTAACCGTTTCCGCAGCGGCAAGCGATTGCTTGCTGATCTCCGCTTTAAGAAAACTCTCCGAGCCTTGTTTCGCCTCTTCAAAACTCGCCGCAAGCTGCTCTTTCAGCGAGGCAAGCGATTCATCGGCAGCGCTCATCTGCCCGCGGATGCTCTCCCCGAAGGCAGCAGTTTCCTCTTTGAGATGACTGAGATCCGCCACAAGCCGCTCATCCTGCGCCGTAAACTGCTTCCGCATTTCCCCACTCAGGCTCTGTTCCATATCCTGCCGCTGTTTTTCAGCTTCAACGCTCATTGCGGCAAGGCGGCTTTCAAGCTCATTCTGCCATGCGATAAACCGCCCGTGAATTTCGCTGTTTCGCTTGGCAAGGTCTGCCTGAAAATTTTCTTCAAAAATTTTCAGATTGCCGCTGGTATTATAAGCCGCCGCATCTTTGAGCGCCGTCAGTTCTTTTTCTATCTCCGCCATCCCGCTTTTAAATGCAGATGCGGCAGCTGAAAACTTGTCAAACTCCGCCTTTTGTGCACGCGCAGCTTCCTCTCGATAAAGGGCAAACTCTTCGCGCATTTTTCCGGTTGCTTCCTGCATACTCTGGCGCAGTTCGCCGTCAAGTTTCTTCGCATCATCAGCAAGGGACAAAAGTCGCTGGAATTCCGCATCCTGTGTGCGCCGGTATTCTTCCAGTTCCGCGCCAGTAGCTTCCAGCGCCTTCTGCTTCATCTGCTCGGCAGTTTTCAGCGTCAGCGCTTCATTTGCCGCAAGCGTTTCGCTCGTACGCTGGGAGAAATCCCGCATCTGCTGGTCAAACGCCGCTTTAACATCGGCAAGATGTTGCTCTGCGGCTTGCAAAGTAGAACTGAATTCCTCAATGCCCTTTGCCCGATCTTCCCGCAGTTCCTTGTCCCGGCCTTCCCACGCCGCCCGTTCAATCTGCCATTCCTGCCGGAACGTGCTTATCAGGTCTTTCGCTTCCAGCACGCGTGCCTTCGCATTTTCCTGATATTCCTTCAGGCGCTCTTCTTCGGCAGCTTTCAGCCGCCTAATCCGCTCCTCCGCCTGTTCCTTCAAACTTTGCAGCGCGGCTTCTTCCAGCTTATCCGCCTTCTGCCCTGCGTGATCAACAACCATCTTCAGAAGTTCGGTAATATGCTCCTCATGGCGGGCAATCTCTTCAGCGCGCCTCTCCTCGATTTTGTCGATTGCCAGCCGATGATCTTCCACCTGCCGCTGAGCCGTTTCCGCCTGAGCCGACAAATCCGAAACCGCAGATTGCACATCCGCCATCATCATATTCACCGCTTTTTCCAGCGCTTCGGCATTCTCGCGCTCAAACCCTGCTTTCATGTCGCGCACTTCTTTTCCCGTTTCAAGAAGTTGCTCTTGCACCTCTTTCAACCGCTTGCCCGTCGCCTCGACAAAGGAAGATTCATCGCGAATACGGTTCATGTTTTCCTGTACGCGGCTTGTCATCCGATCAAGCTCCGCGAGCGAACCCTCGTACAGCTTCACCTGGCTGTCGAGCTGAGCCATCGCAGCCGCTTTCTCGGCAAGCTCCTCTTCGTTCATCTTTCGCAGGCGTCTCATCAGCTCCTTCGCCGCTTCCCGCTCCACGTCTAAAGCGATACCGTAATCTTTAATCGCCTGTTCATGTTCTTCCATATAAACGGTGAGGTCTTTTTTGAGTGTATCAGCGTAATCGCGCAACCGTTTCATGTGCCGGTTGTTTTTGTCCATCTGACGAAATAACACGAGAAGGAGCAACGCAATGCCCAACGTTACAAGATTGCCAACAGTGAAAAATCCCATTTTATTTAATGTAACACATAATCGCGCAATTGGCGATAGTCTGAAAACGCAAAAAATGGCACGTTCATTGCCGGGCGTTTTTTCCACCACGGAAGGATGAGGGCGGCGTGCATTCCAGCAGCGACAGCGCCCTTCACGTCATACTCGGGCTTGTTCCCGACATACAAAATATTGTGCGGCTCTGTTTCCAGTTGCCGCGCCAGTTCCAGAAAAGACGCCGGGTCTGGTTTCAAGCGCCCCGTTTGCTCGGAGCAAAGTATTGCGTCCCAATATTCAGCGAGGTTGATGTTTTCCAGTTTTGCGTGCGGCGGGAAATCAGAAAGCAGCCCCAGCCGAATTCCCGCGCGGCGAAAAGTGGCGAGCGTTTCCCTCACGTCGGAAAAAGGCGTGATATGTTTGAAAAGCGGCTCCCACCCTCGGTAAATGAGCCGCTCGGTTTTTTCCCGCACAGTCTCCGCATCCTCCCCCAAAATCTCCGCCATAAGACGCGCCTGGTGCAGGTAAAAATCCCCCGCGCACGGGCAGTCGGCAAGAGCCGCGCTTCCTTCACTGATGCACGCTTTTCGCAATCTGGAGCGGACTTTTCCCATCGCTTTCATCAAGCGCAGATTTTTCAGCACAAAGGGGACAAGCCTCAGAAAGAGGCGGGAATCAGGGTACAGTGTCCCGTCTAAATCAAAAGCAACAGCGGAAAATTTGGGTTTTACCGTAAGCATGCTTCTTTATACTATATAATCGCCGTGCGTGGAAAGTATCAGGTGAGGCACAAAAAGAACGCACAGAAAAATTAAATCGCAAAAAAATACGAAAAGCCGCTTGACATTTTTTTCATGATTATATATATTCTTTATCGTTTGGATAAACACTATTGCAAGAGGAGATCGGGCGATGCGAATGATGTGGTGTGTCAGAAGGGGCTTTCCGGGGCGTTGTTCCCGAAGCCTTTTTTACAAGGTGGCGCGGTGATTTTTTTGATCACCGCGCCTTTTTTTTGTATATCCAGACAAATAATTAAACTGGCGGGGAACCGTCAAATCGTTAGGGGGCATTAGATGTCAGAAAGCAAAACCGGAAGAGGACTCAGTTATCCCAAAATGGGGATTCTTGGGTTGCAGCACGTTTTCGCCATGTTTGGCGCGACAATCCTTGTACCGCTCATCAGCGGGCTGAGCGTACAGGTTACGCTTATCGGCGCGGGCGTTGGTACGCTCATTTTCCACTTTATCACCAAAGGGCGAATTCCCGCCTTTCTCGGTTCGTCGTTTGCCTTCCTCGTCGGGATACAGTTGATCACCGACCCGGTTTCCGGGATTTTCGCCGGAACGGCGATGTCCCACGATGAGAAACTGGCGTACGCGACAGGCGGTATTATCATCTCGGGGCTTGTGTACCTGCTGGTTGCCCTGTTAATCAAACTTATCGGCGTGAAAAACTTTATGCGGTATATGCCGCCAGTGGTAACCGCGCCGACTGTCATCCTCATCGGTATAATGCTTGCGCCTGTTGCCATAAACCAAAGCCGTAGTAACGTGTTCCTCGCGATGTTGACGCTCGGCCTTGTTATCATCGCGGCAACGTGGGGCAAAAGGATGGTAAAAATCGTGCCGATTCTCATCGGTATTGGCGGCGCGTATCTTATCGCAGTTGGGCTGCACTTTGTTGGTGTCGAAAATCCAGGTGGCGGGCCGATTATGGACTTTTCGACAGCCGCCCAGTCAAGAGCGGTTGGTCTCCCGGTTTTTATGATGCCCAAGTTCAGCCCGATAGCGATCTTAGTGATGATTCCCTTCGCGCTTGCCACCATCGCCGAACACGTCGGTGATATGACAGCCCTCAGCACCATCATCGGGAAAAAATTTGTGGAAGACCCCGGCCTTACGCGCACCCTCATCGGCGACGGGTTGGCGAGCTGCTTTTCCGGCTTTCTCGGCGGGCCGGCAACGACCACCTACAGCGAAAACATCGGCGTTGTGGCAATCACGCGGGTGTTTGACTCGCGGGTTGTCCAGCTTGCGGCGATTTACGCCACCCTGCTCGGTTTTTCGCCGCTGTTTGCCGCGATAATTTACTCAGTTCCCGCCGCGATTATCGGCGGCGCCTCCTTTATGCTGTACGGAATGATTGCCGCAGTCGGAGTGCGTAACCTCGTAGAAAATAAAGTTGACATTGGCAAGACAAAGAAT
>WQZT01000157.1 GCA_009780595.1 Treponema sp.
ACAGAACTACTACACCGATGGCGGGATGGTCTATTTAGATGTTGATTTCATTGGGCGGCATAGACGTAATGTCAGAGATAAAAGCGACACGCATGTGATTGAAAGTGTGAATGCAGATGTGCGCCATTACATAGCCGGGCTACGAAGGAAGAGCCGATGTTTTTTCAGGAAAATAGAAACGCTGAAGGCAGTACTGCTACTTTTCATAAACGCGTACAACAAGTTTGGCGATGCCAAGCGGCGCTGGCGCGATTGTCATCGTGGGTGTGGGCGGGATTTCGGTTTCAGCCATATTCAGTTTATTTAGGGACTTCTTTTTCCACTCCCATTGCTAGCACAGTAATTGAAAAAATTTCAAAAGCAGGGTAAAATAAGCCAACTAAGGAGTATTGCCCCATGAAAAAATCCGGTGTCTCGTATCGATTTCAATATATAGCTTTTGTTTCAGCGTTGCTTGCGGCGCTGCTGCTTCCCACCGTTGGGCTTCCGGCGCAAATCCAGGTGTACCGCCCGGAACTGCAAAATCATGGGCAGGTGGAGTTTATCAACTACGAAGGGCCGCACCTGCGAATCGAGACGGCTGGGCAGATTCGCGGCATCGGTGGCGGGCTGGGCGCGGCGGTCAAGGCGGGAAGAACCTCTGCCGGGGACAGGCACCGCTACTTTGTCATTCAATCGCTCAGTGCGCCGGATGGCACGAAGCTTGACGCCGACATTTTCGGCATCGGTGGGGACGCGGCGATTAACCACATCCGAAACTTGCGGTTCATCGTTCAAGGCTACCTCGAATCTGCCTACAATTATACAGCATCTGATGCCGCGCTTTTGGCGGAATATATCACCATTTACAACGCCGTTTTTCGCGGCGACTGGAACTTTTTCAACCAGCGCTACAAAACGCAGGTGGTTGCAAACCTGACGCGCGAGCGGGCGGGGCTTTCGCTCCGCTACGACGACTGGCCTGGGCAAACGTTGATGCTCATCCCGCTGGGAACGGGGCTGGGCGGGCAGTTGAGTTCGCTCGACATCGGCGCAATCAACGACCAGCGCGTTGTCGAACAATTCCGGCAGGATGACGACAAGGGCATCGCCCAGCGGCGGGATATGGTTGACCTGATGGAGCGCGAGTCCGATGCGGCGGCGCAACAGGCGGCGGCAACCAGAGACTCGATACAGCAGGAAGAACAGCGCATTGCCGCCGAACAGGCGGATCTGGCGCAGCAGGAGCAGGAACTCGCCCAGGCGCGGCAAGACCCCGCCGCCGACCAAGACGCGCTGGCACAGCAGGAGCAGGCGCTCCAGCAGCAGCGGGAAGAGCTGGCACAGCAGGAACAGGCGCTGGCGGAGCAGGAGCAGCTCGCCGAACGGCAGGAACAGCTCGCGCAGGATCGCGCCGAGCAAGCGCAGAACGACCGCCAGCAAATCGCCGAAGATATGCAGACGCTTATCGACATGGAAACGCTCCCGCAAGTTGCCATCGAAGGCAGCGTGCTGGGAGTTTCCGTGGTGGCGCAAGCTTCCTCGTTGGGGCGCATTGTCCGCATTGACCCGAATACTGGCAGGGAGATTTTGCGCTCGCCGCTTGCAACTGTCAATGTGCGAACGATCAACCTCATCAACAACAGCTTGATTGCCATCGCCGGAGAAGAGCGGGGCAACGCGGCAATCCGCATTGTGGAAATTGACGAGAGCACTCTCCAGATGGTTAAGTACGGCGATGATGATATAGCGCCGGGAAGCCTTCTGTGGATTAACGGAGATGACCTCTTCGCAGTAATCAGCACGGGCGGCAATCATTATATGGCGCGGTTTAACACCAATCTCGTTTTACAGAACCGTTCGGCGTTGACGGTTCACCCATTTGCCTCTGCGCTTTTTTACGGTAACAGCATCCTCACCCAGCGGGCTGACGGATCGGCGGTTCTGCTTGACGCGCGGGATATGACCGAAAGGCGGTAGCGAAACGTTGCACGGGGCATTGCAAATTCCCCCGCATTCGTTGCATAGTTGTAGTATGAGAGATAACGGGTCTGAAGCCCCTGATGATAACAAGAACAAGAAAAATGACAAGCCGCAGTTTCCCTTTTGGGGCGAAGGCGGCCCGAAGCTCCCGGGATTTGGTCCGTTCAAAAACTGGAAATTCACACTGATATACGCGCTCGTCTTTATTCTCGGGATGAGCATTTTTAATCAGGTGTTTTCCAGCCGCGTAAATCCCACCATCGATTTTTCCGAGTTCAGAACCAGAATCGCAAGCGGTGAAATCCGGCGCGTTGAACTTTCAGAAAACTACTTCACCGGGTTTACATCGCCTCTGCCGCGCGACCGCATGCCCGGCTTTTTGCGGCAATCTCTCGGCGGCGGGCGCGACTCGAGCTACCGCACCGTTGCGATTAACCATCCCGATTTGATACGGCTTATGGACGACATGGGCGTATCGTACTTCGCGGCTTCGCGGGGGCGGCTGACCATCATCAACCTGGTTTTTAGCTGGCTCTTGCCCATCGCGTTTTTTATTTTCATCTGGCGCTTTCTGATTAAGCGCATGGGGAGCATGGGTGGCAACGTGCTTTCGGTTGGGCAGAACAAGGCGGTGATTGTGGCGGAAGGCGACATTCTCACGCGCTTTGCCGATGTTGCCGGAGTTGACGAGGCGAAAGAAGAGCTGATGGAAGTGGTGGACTTCCTGAAAAATTCCAAAAAATACACCGACATCGGCGGCAAGATTCCGCGCGGCGTGCTACTGGTTGGCCCGCCGGGAACGGGCAAGACGTTGCTGGCGCGTGCGGCGGCGGGTGAAGCGGGTGTTTCGTTTTTTCGGATTTCAGGCGCCGAGTTTGTCGAGATGTTTGTCGGTGTCGGTGCGGCGCGGGTGCGCGACCTGTTTAAGCAAGCGCGGGAAAAAGGCGGCGGCATCATTTTTATCGATGAGCTTGACGCCATCGGTAAAAGCCGCATCAACAACATCGCTGGTGGCAACGACGAGCGGGAACAAACGCTCAACCAGCTCCTTGTCGAAATGGACGGCTTTGACGCCACCTCCGGTCTCATCATTCTGGCGGCGACCAACCGCCCCGACGTGCTTGACCCGGCGCTGCTGCGGCCCGGCCGCTTTGACCGCCAAGTGCTCGTTGACCGCCCCGACCTTACCGGGCGCGAGGCGATCCTGCGCATCCATTCCAAAACGGTTAAACTCGCCGAAACGGTTGACATCGCGGCAGTTGCCCGCAGCACGTCAGGATTTGTCGGCGCGGACTTGGCGAACATCGTGAACGAGGCGGCACTGTTGGCGGTGCGCGGCGGACGGCGCGAAGTTACGCAGAAGGACTTCGAGGAAGCCATCGAGAAAACCGTTGCGGGCTTGCAGAAAAAAAACCGCGTGATAAAACCCGAAGAGCGGCGCATTGTCGCCTTCCACGAAACCGGGCACGCGCTGGTTGCGGCATTTACGCCCGGCTCCGATCCGGTGCAGAAGATTTCGATCGTGCCGCGCGGCTTTGGCGCGCTCGGCTACACCCTGCAAATGCCGGTGGAGGATCGCTACCTGATGACCGAGGAAGAACTTCTGGGCAAGATTAACGTTTTGCTGGGCGGGCGCGCCGCCGAAGATATTATCTTCGGAAAGATTTCTACTGGAGCGGCAAACGATTTGACCAAAGCCACCGACATTGCCCGCCGGATGATCACCGACTACGGCATGTCCGGGCGCTTCAAGAACGTTGCCCTCACCCAGCGCGGCGCGAATATGCTGGGCACCCAAACCAACGAGCCGATGTTTCAGCGGGAATACTCTGATGCAACTCAGCAGTACATCGACGAGGAAATTGCCCGTATTGTGGAAACGCAGTACAGCGCGGTAAAGAGCAGCCTGCAAGCCAACCGCCCGCTTCTGGAAAATGTCGCGGAGCAACTGCTGGAAAAGGAAACCCTCGACGAGAAAGAGTTCAAAGCCTTGCTGGAACAAACTCCGCACGCAGACAGCGCGGTGCTGTAACCGTGGCTTGAACCTGCTTCAGTCAGATTTGCCTGAGTCCGAGAGGTAGCGATCGCGGTAATCCTGCGCCACCTTTTCTACCGAGTTGTTGAAATCGTCAAGATACAGGGAAAAAAGTTCTGCTCCCTGGCTATTCCACTTTGACTCGGAGATAAAAAACTGGTACGGATCAGCCTTCAGTGCCGAAGTAAGCTTTCCAATCGTCTCCGCCGAGACCCACTTTTTCCCGTTTTCAATATCGTTTATGAAATTATGTGTCAGCCCGGCTTTCTCTGCCAGCGCCAACTGAGACATATTCTCAACGTTCCGCAGTCGCCTAAGATTCTTTGAAAATAGGCTTCTAATGCTGACTCCACTTATCGTTTCACTCATCACTGTAACCTTTCCTGATAGTATGCGAAT
>WQZT01000158.1 GCA_009780595.1 Treponema sp.
GATGTGGATTACGATGGATCGCTACGGCGCAAACTGGCCGCAGGTGGAGCGTGGCTGGAAGGTGCACGTGCTGGGCGATGGGCGGCATTTCAAAACCGCGCGCGAAGCGGTGGAAACCTACCGCAGGGAAATCCCCGGCATCATCGATCAAGACCTGAAGGAGTTTGTCATCGCCGAGCCGAGCGGCAAACCCGTTGGCACGATACAAGACGGCGACTCGGTAGTGCTGTTCAACTTTCGCGGCGACCGCGCCCTGGAAATCACCGCCGCGTTTGAGGAAGCAACGTTCGACAAGTTCAACCGCGTTCGCTGGCCAAAAGTCTGTTACGCGGGAATGATGGAGTACGACGGCGACACCCATGTGCCAAAACGCTATCTCGTAAGCCCGCCTTCGATAGACAGAACTCTCGGCGAGTACCTTGCCGCTACCGGCATACGAACATTGGCGGTTTCGGAGACGCAGAAGTACGGTCACGTTACATATTTTTTCAACGGCAACCGGACAGGCAAGTTTGACGACACGCTGGAAGATTATATAGAAATAAAAAGCGATGTTATTCCCTTTGAGCAGCGCCCGTGGATGAAGTGCGCGGAGATTGCCGACTGCGTCATCGAAGCAATCGCGTCCGGCAAGTACAATTTTATCCGGCTGAATTTCCCCAACGGCGATATGGTCGGTCATACGGGCAACTACCAGGCGGTGGTGTGTGCGATGGAGGCGATGGATATCCAGTTGGGACGCATTGCCAAAGCGGTGCAGGCGGCGGGCGGCATTATGATTATCACTGCTGATCACGGTAACGGCGATGATATGTACGAGCGTGACAAGAAAACAGGCGAGCCAGCGCTGAAGGCTGACGGCAGCCCGAAGCCAAAAACCGCGCACAGCCTTAACCCCGTTCCCTGCATCGTCTACGACCCCGACTACCAAGGCGAGTATCCGGTGCTCAAACCAATCGCAGGCCCCAGTGCAGTGCTGGGCGTGGAACACCGAGGCGTGAACGAAGTCCGCCTTAACGAGGGCGTTTTAAACCAGGGTTTGGGGGTCAGCTCCATCGCGGCGACATGTATTCACCTGTTGGGCTATATTCCGCCTGAAGATTACGACAAGAGCACGTTAAACATTAATGGTTGATGTAAGCGGAATTTTGAATACCGCCGTTCTGAAAAAAATGCTGCCGCTGCTTGCCGTTGTGGTGCTTGTCGCGGCTGTGTGTGGCGTCTTGTTCCTTCGCGCACCGGTGCTTTTCGTTACCGATGCCTCGTTTTACCAGGTTTACGGCACAGAGCGCTTTAACCGCGCGATTGTACGAAACTCTCTCTCACTCTTCCGCCGCATCATCCCGGTTCCGGTAACCGAAAACGCCGCCTCTGACGTTATCGCCCTCGTTGCTGAAAGTGCGGCCCGCGCTCCCCATGCGGTGATTTTCCCACAGCGGTACATCAACGCCGCCATCATCTACAGCGGCAAACGCCCGCAAACGCCCGCGCTAGTAACGTGGGGGCGCAACCCGCTCCCGCAGAGCTTTCTGCAAACCACCAGCCTTGTTTTTGTCCGCACTGACAGCGCCACCGATCTGTACCGCGCAGGTGCTGCCGTCGCCGTTCTGTCGCAGGAAACCAACGGCGTGCTTTTCTTCACCGATGAAGGCATTGACACTCCTCAAAATCGGCAGGTGTTTGGACTCGGTCTTGCGTTAGAGGGCTTTACCGAGGAACCGGTTTTTATCGATGCCCAGCAGCAGCCCGCCTCGTACTCCGGAATTGGCAGCATTATTGTCGCAGGGCCAGCCTCCGATTTTCTGGATCGCGCCCTTGAAATTCCCATTATTCTGTTTTCGTGGGTTGACCCCGTTTTTACCCCGCACACTGTAAAAATCGTCTTTAATGACTCCCCGCTGGCTGTTCTCACCCGCGCAATTCGTGCTCTTTCACCACCCCAACGCGAAATCTTTGTCCCCTCGCACGTTCACGCGCTGTCGCACAGAATAGAAGAAAAAAAGGAGTTTCGCAGAATACGAAAGCTGTTAAAAAGCAGCTTTCCTTAAAATTAGCCCTAAAATTAAAAGGTTAGAAAAACCTTAAGTAATATAAATTGTAGCCGATAATCCAATAAGGCAGTTTCAGTGGGTTTTAAGGAGATCAGTTGATCGTGTTGAAGCTATTTGACAAAACTACAAAAAGGGAATATAATAATCAGTATTCATATTTCCCAACAATCTATAGAAAGGAGAAGGGGATGAAACAAGGTTTCAAGGCACTACGCCTGACAGTGTTCCTGTTCGTTGCGCTAAGCATAGTGGTATTTTCAGTCTCTGCAAACGAGCCACCCGTTAATCTGCAGTCCGTCATTCTGGATCGGTTTAATGGGGAAACTACCCACCAATGGACTATTGGGGGCAAGACGCTCACGCACGAATTCGAGTGGCGCACCGTTGCAAGCAGGTTCGCCAGTACAATTGACGGACAGTCTTTTCCCCAGTTGGGCTTTGTCCCGGCATGGCCTCAGGCAGTGTTCGGCGTTAACAGAGAAGGTGCGGATCTCAGAAGCCTCGGGCTTTGGGGTAAGTTTGACCGACTGGGTGATAACTGGATAGATATTTACCCGACAGTTGTGGGTTCGGGGGCAGGGGGCGCAGCGCCGACACCCTTTGAGATTCCCATACCCGGACGGATTCGTTCGATTGATATGTGGGTGTGGGGTGCCAACTTGCACTATAATCTGGAAGTCTTTGTCAGAGACTACCGCGGGATTGTTCACGCTATCCCGATGGGAAGTCTTGCGTTTGACGGCTGGCAGAACTTGCAGGTGCAGATACCAACCAATATCCCTCAGACAAGGCGAACATTGCCTCGTTATGCAGGACTTCAACTTGTGAAGTTTAGAGTTTGGACTACTCGCACTGAAAGGGTAGATAATTTCTTCATATACTTTAATCAGTTGCAGATTTTAACCGATGTTTTTGAAGCACTTTTCGATGGTAATGATCTTGCAGACCCTGAACGTGTTCAGGAACTCTGGGGCCAAGCCCAGGCGCAATAATGGCAGGAGGCCGTATAATGAAACATATATTGATTATAGCTTTTATTCTTTCTGTTGCCACACTGTCTTTTGGGCAGGAAGAAATTGGTAACCCCGATCCGTGGCTTATCGGAGTTGACACTGCCCAGCAGTTTCTGCAAGAAGTCTCGGTGGACAGGTTTGAGCGCGAGGGTTTTTGGCGGAGTGCAATGTCCCCGGACTCAGGCTTTGTTATAACCCGTCTTTTCAGGGGTGGGCCGGCAGCAGTCCAGCCCATTCCTGCTGAAGAAGGGATGACTATTGTCAACGACTATGTTTTGGGTGCACGGGTGGATTTTCTCCGCCGTGGCTACACTCATTTCACCGTCATTCCCACTCGCCCTATTCCCATCGAAGGGATAACCAAAACTGTTTCGGTGTGGGTTGTCGGGCGAAACACCAACCACGAACTTGTCCTGTTGCTTGAAGATTTCTTCGGAAGACCGTTTGAACTGTATATGGGGAGGCTCAATTTCCAGGGGTGGAAACAGCTTACCGTGCCAGTTCCGCCTCAGTCTGATGATGGGTTCAGCGGCATTGTTCAGCGGAACTTCCACCACAACCACGATATGGGTATCCGCATCAGAGGCTTCCGTGTTAATGTGAATCCGTGGGAAGCGATTGGCTCGTACTACATTTATTTTGACGAGCTGCGGGCCGTTACTGACCTCTTTGCCGAGCACAACCGCGAGGCAGATGATATGAGGGACGGCTGGTAAAATCCGGCACGTAGAGAGTAATACGCATAAGCAAGGCGGCGCGAACAGGGCGCTGCCTTTTTTATCTATTTTTTTCTGTAAATCCCACTTGCATACAAATTAAAGCATATGCTATGCTTTTTATAATAAAAATGTGAAAAAGAGGACTGGCGCGATGTGCGTGCACAATAAATATATTGAGGGGGTTAACATTTTTGGGCGGTACGGTATGAAGTTCTGTATACAGAACTTCATACCGTACCGCCCAGCGCTGGGTGCTGAATAAATGTAAAAATCTAGAACAGTATACAATAGCAACCACAGGAGAAATCCGCTGTGGTTAGAATCAAACACAACAGAAAAAACTCGCGCTGCTCTTCACCTCCGCCTTTTTCTCCGCCGTGCACGAGTGCCGCGTGCAGGAGTTTCGCTGGTACAAAGGTTTTATCTTTTCGGCGACGAGCAGCCTCTTTTTCACACCGCAGCTCTTCTCTGAATACATCAAACCGCAGCCGGGCTTCCGCGGCGCGCTCGGCTACCGCTACAAGCGCTTCGCTCTTTCCGCAGAATCTGGCTATACGCAGGTAATCGGCACAAATCCGCTCGTGCTCGATATTTCCCTCATTCCCC
>WQZT01000159.1 GCA_009780595.1 Treponema sp.
ATTTCCCGCAGCCGCGCCTCGTTGTCCGCGATGCCGCCGCCTGTCCCGCCGAGCGTAAACGCCGGACGCACAACCGCCGGATAGCCCGTCAGCTCGCGGGCGATTTTCACCGCCGCCTCAACATCGGTTGCCGTCGCCGAAGGAACAACAGGCTGGCCGATGTTTTGCATCGTTTCCTTAAAGAGCAGCCGATCCTCCGCCTTGTCGATGGTTTCAGGCGAAGATCCCAACAGCCGCACGTTCATCTTGTCGAGAAAACCGTCGTGGGCGAGCTTCATACTCAGCGTCAGCCCCGTTTGCCCGCCAAGCCCCGACAAAATACCGTCAGGGCGTTCCTTTTCGATAATACGCTTGATGGTTGTCAGCGTCAGCGGCTCGATGTAGATTTTGTCCGCGATGTTTTTGTCGGTCATAATCGTGGCGGGATTTGAGTTGACCAGCACGATTTCGATACCGTCCTCGCGGAGCATTCGGCACGCCTGTGTCCCCGCGTAGTCGAATTCCGCCGCCTGCCCAATTACGATAGGGCCGGAGCCAATCACCATAACTTTTTTTATGCTTTTATCGAGCGGCATACGAGTCCATCCTTTCTATAAACTGCTCAAACAGGAACGCCGTATCAAGCGGCCCACCGCAAGCTTCCGGGTGAAACTGCACCGAAAACGAAGTGCCGTAATCAAGCCCTTCGCAGGAATTATCGTTGACGTTAACCATCGAACAATCGGCAGTAACAACTTCGTAGCCGTGGTTTTGGCTGGTGATGTACACGCGCCCCGTGCGAGTGTCCTTGACTGGCTGGTTCGTGCCGCGATGCCCGAACTTGAGCTTGCGGGTTTTGTAGCCCTTCGCCAGCGCCATCAGTTGATGCCCCATGCAGATACCGAAAATCGGCACGCCGTTTTCAAACAGCGCGCGGATCGTTTCGATGATCACGCCGTTGGCGGGATCAGCCGGATCGCCGGGGCCGTTGCTCAGAACAACGCCGCCGGGGTTGCGACAGAGAATCTCCGCGGCGGGCGTGTCGTGCGGGAATATTACCACTTCGCAGCCTCGCGCCACAAAGGCGTTCGCAATTCCGCGTTTTGCGCCGTAGTCCATCAGCGCCACGCGGCGTTTGCCCGCGCCTTCGCCCAGCGTGGTAATCGTTCGCTGGGACACAGCGGCGATTGGATTATCCACCGAGTAATTCCCCGCTTCAGCGCGGTCGCTTTCCGTTGGTTTATTCGCGGTGATTTTGCCGTTCATCACGCCGTTTTCGCGGATCATCTTTGCAAGCGCGCGCGTGTCAATTCCGCACAGCCCGATAACGCCGTGCTTTTTGAAGTACGCATCGAGGCTGTCCTCGCTTCGGAAGTTCGAAGGCGTGCTGCACGGGTACTTTGCGATATACGCACGGGGCGCAATTCCGGCACTTTCAAAATCCGGGGGGATAATCCCGTAGTTGCCGATAAGCGGAAAGGTTTGAAGGATAATCTGCCCTTTGTAGCTTTGGTCGGTGAGGGTCTCGACATACCCGGTCATTCCGGTTGTAAAGACAATTTCGCCGATTGTTTCGCCGCGCGCGCCAAAGTACCTGCCTTCGAAAACCGTTCCGTTTTCCAGGATCAAATACGCGGTATTTGTCGTGTTCATCCTTGCCTTCCTGTTTGAGAGCTTTCCCACCGTTATGCTACCACATGAGGGGGCGGTGAAACAATAGCGCGAGTGGGTGGACTTCCTCTGTTGATAATATGGCAATTTATACATATATTTATACATATCGAGGGAAGGAAAAAATGAGTACGATCAAAGAAAAAGTAATCTACTCTGAGGCGCCGGAGGAACTTGCTGCGGCGTTTAAAAGAGCAAGGGCAATCACTGACTTTCTACCGCCGCCGTGGGAGCTTGTTCCACGGGAATCCAAAGTAAAGGTAACCATCGCCCTCAGCGGCAGGAGTGTCGATTTTTTCAAACGGTGCGCCGCCGAAAACAACACTGGCTACCAGGCGATGATAAACGAGGTTCTCAACAGGTACGTCGAAAAATACGAGGTATCGGTCTAATGCTTCATCTTCCACACCTCGCGGTATAGAAGAAAAGCAATCCTGGAGCTATAGTAAATACAATGGATTACGATTGTATTGTTATTGGCGGCGGGCATGCGGGAATTGAAGCGTCCCTCGCGGTCAGCCGTATGGGGTTTACGTGCCTACTTATTACGCAAAATCCCGACCGCATTGGCGCGTTGTCGTGCAACCCGGCGGTGGGCGGGCTTTCCAAGGGGAACCTTGTCCGCGAGGTTGACGCGCTGGGCGGCGAAATGGCGAAACTCACCGACCGCACGATGATTCAGTACCGCGTGCTAAACCGCTCGCGCGGGCCGGCGGTGCAAGCTCCGCGGGCGCAGACCGACAAAGACGCGTACCAAGCCGCCGCCCGCCGCGCTCTCGAAGCTCAATCGGGCTTGACGGTTTTTATGGACACAGTTGTTGACCTCATCACCGAGGATGCTGGCGGCGGCGATTTACCTGCTGTGCAGGGCGGAATTCCCGCCGTTGCGGGCGTTGTTACCAAACGGGGGCATCGCATTTCCGCGCGCACGGTGATCCTCGCGGCAGGTACATTTATGGAAGGAAAAATCTTTATCGGCGAGTACGATGCCCCGCAGGGGCGGCTGGGGGAGGAAGCCGCCGTCGGGCTGGGGCAGAGTTTGCGGCGGCGGGGTTTTCCCGTTGGGCGGCTTAAAACCGGAACGCCCGCCCGCGTTGCCGGAAACTCTATCGACTTCAGCGTAATGGAAAAGCAAGACGGCGAAGAGGCCGCCCCGTTTTCGTTTGATCCGCCCGGCGGGAACGTTGCCGGGCGCCCGCAACTGCCCTGCTGGATTACCTACACCTGCGAGGCGACGCACAAAATCATCACGAAGAACATTCACCGCTCGCCAATGTTTGGCGGAAAGATAATCGGAGCCGGGGCGCGGTACTGCCCTTCCATCGAGGACAAGGTTGTGCGTTTTCCGCAGCGCGACAGGCATCACGTTTTTGTAGAGCCGGAAGGGTTGCACACCAACGAGATGTACCTCAACGGGCTTTCAAGTTCCCTGCCGGAAGATGTGCAGGTGGATTTTCTGCACAGTATCAAAGGGCTTGAAAAAGCGGTGATTGTCCGCCCCGCCTACGCGGTGGAGTACGATTACATCGACCCGCTGGACTTGTATCCCAGCCTTCAATCCAAGCGGCTTGCGGGGCTTTTTATCGCGGGGCAAACCAACGGCACGTCAGGCTACGAGGAAGCGGCGGCTCAGGGTATTATGGCTGGAATCAACGCCGCCCTTGCAATGCTCAAGCGCCCTCCGCTGGTGCTGGGACGAGCCCAGGCATACATCGGCGTGCTTGTTGACGACCTCACCACGCTCGGCACGAAAGAACCGTACCGGATGTTCACCAGCCGCGCCGAACACCGCCTTGTCCTGCGGCACGACACCGCAGATACCCGCCTCACGCCGACCGCACGGGAATTGGGCTTGATTGACGACGAGCGCTGGGAGCGGTTTCAGGAAAAGCTCGCCGGGCTTGACGTTATCGCGGAGCTTTTGAAAGGGCGGAAAAATCCCGCGCTGCTCGATGCGGCGGATGTTATCGCGGAGGGAATGCCGGAACTTTCGCGGTGGCCGTTTGAGTGGGTGCAGCGCGTGTGCCTTGATATGAAGTATGCGGGATACATCGAAAAGGAAAACCGGGCGGCGGCAAAACTGGCGAAAATGGACGCGGTGAAAATTTCCCCCACTATCGATTACGATACGATAATCGGGCTTTCCTCAGAGGCGAAAGAAAAACTCAAAGTGGTGCGTCCGCTGACAGTCGGGCAAGCCGCCCGTGTGCCGGGTGTGCGGCAAGGCGACATCGCCCTTTTGATGATCTTGACGCGGAAGTAGCGGGGTAATTTGCTGCGAAGCTTGGCGTGTCGTGATGTATGGATTTGGAGGATACTATGAAATATGTGTTTTCATTGCTTATGATAATTGGCTTTTTAAACTATGCATATCCGCAACCATTTGAACAAACACTTGATGCTGCAATAATGGAAAATTTTGAAGAGCTCCAAGAAAGATTTTTTGATTTAGGCGATAATGTTGAATATGTTTTTGAGTTCGAGGGAATGCTCATAGATATTAATTCTCTTTTACTGGTAAGGGCGTACCATGAGCAGCTAGATAATCATAGGGTAAGACTGTCTATAGAACAAGCAATTGATCCAGAAAAAGAAGAATATGACCCGCAAGGATCATATTTGGTGCGGCAATTATTTAGCGAATTTGGTATCGAAAATGGTTTTTATCGGTTTGCTATTGCAAGCGCAATTGTTCAAATTCTAATATTTGAAAATATATTTTTAGGTA
>WQZT01000160.1 GCA_009780595.1 Treponema sp.
CAGCTTGCTCAGGCGGCGTTTAATTCAGCCGCCGCGATATTTGCAGGTCTTGTCGAGATCAGAAACAGCACACAGAGAAATGGGCGCACTGTCGACAATGCGCGGAATGTGCTGTTTATGTTTCTAGCAGCCTCGTCTTTTAGGCTACCGGGCGAGGCGGTTACTGTCAGCCAAAAAACCACGCGGACGGCTACTGAAAATCTTTATCGCACAATGGCTTTTTCGGTGTCGGCAAAAATTATCGCGGATATGGATTTTCTGACCCGCGAAACGGCTTGCGGCTGCTGGCGGCTTTTGGAAAAACTGGAGGACAGCATCGACAAGGAAAACCCCGCCGTACACTCTGCGCTACGCGACACGCTGTCCGCGCTCTCGCGGCGGCTGTCATCTCAAAAAACAAGCACGCAGAAGCGGCGGCATTTTCCTTCCGCCGTTCCGGTTTTATACATCGCTCATTATCTGGGTTGCACGGAAGAAAACTTACGGCGCATGAACCGTATCGGCGATTCTTTTCTGGTGCAGGGGGATGTGCTCTATGTCTAGGGTTATCGTTATCAACGCCACAAGGCGCAGAGAGCTTTTGTGGCGGCACGTAAAGGTCAGAAAAACACTCGACGACATCTGCCACACGCTGGAACTTGAAATTCCTTCGAGCGAGCGAATCAACGTCCGCAAGCACGACAAGATCGAAGTACGCTGCGAAAATCCGCTGTTCAGCGAATCGGTGCGCCGACCGAGGATTACCACGGTTTTGGTTGATGAGATAACCGCGAGTGCAGATTCGTCCCGACACAGCGCGTTGGTTATCGGCAGAAGCCCTGCGCGGGATATTATCGATTCAACTTGGACGGGCGCGTTCTGGCCATCGGCGGAATCGCCGATGACGCTTGCGGACATCACACGAGAGATTGCCGCCAAGTTCGGAATTTTAAGCAACTGGTTTCCATCTGATCAAAGCGACCCAACATCCCCTGTTGGCTGGTTTGCGTGGCAAAACGAAAGCCCATGGGCAAAATTGGTAACGGAGGCTGCGGGGCAAGGGTTTTTACTAACCAGCAACGAGGCTGGTGGGCTTTATATTTGGAAGCCCAACACAACACCACGATCCGAGGGCTTTCACATCACAGAAGGGCAAAATGTCCGGTCAACTGAATGGAGGGAAAACGGCGCAGAGCAATTTCACACGTACATAGTAACAGGATGGTTTCACGAAGCTGTCGTTATCGACCCTACCTGCAACACGAATAGAGTTTTGACAATTGATCTTACTGGCTTCGGTTTGGATGAGGATAAAATCAGGCGGCGCGCAGAAACAGAAATGCGCCGAAGAAGGGAAACACGCACTACCGTTACCGTCTCCGGCTGGGGGCTTTCGGACGCTCAAATAAAAGCCCTGGGTGGAATATACCAGCGGGAACTATTCTGGTCGACGAACTTCCTAATCCCCGTTAGTATGCCGCAGTTGGGGATTTCCCGTAACCTCTTAATAGCGGAGGTCGAACAGGAGGCGGACGCACGCACGATGGAAAGCAAAATTACACTAGTAAACAAAGAGGCTTATTTATGACCACACAAATTCGTGAACTTGGCGCACGGCTTCGCAACCTCTTTCAGGTAGGCGAGTTCCGCCGCCGTTATGATGATGGCAGGATACAAGTGCAGACCCGCGGCAACAATGTACTGGAAAAAGCGGAAGCCTTTCCTTACGGCTTTTACGCAGTGGCGAAAAACGGCACAGCTCTTGTGGTGTGTCAGGGCGGGGACACCGGCAGTTTTCAAATTTTACCGCTGTTGCCCGGCAATGATGTAAAGCGGCCTGATCTCAAATCCGGCGACACCGCCCTTTACACCGCATCTGGCGGTTATGTGGTATGTCGCAATGACGGCGCTCTTGAACTTTACGGCAAAGAGTCAGGCGGTCTTGTAAAAGTTGATGAGCTTACTCAACAGCTTGCGGTGGTAACAGCACGGCTTGACGCTATCATCAATGCTTTAAAAAATTCACCGACGGTGCCTAATGACGGCGGCTCCGCTTACAAAGCGGCGATAGTTTCTGCGTTAAGCGCCATTGCAAACAAAGAAGATTTTTCCCGCATAGCATCAGAGAAGGTGTTTCATGGCTAGTGCGGTTAGGATCGAAAACTGGGCAGACATTCGAGAGCTTGTCCTTATGAGCATCGGCACTGATAAGGGCAGGTGGTTTGCCGACCCAGAATTTGGGAGTGAGCTTTGGCTCTTGAAAAAATCCGGCAAGACCGATGGCCAGAGCGCCGACACACTCAAGCGAATGGTGCTTGAATCTTTGCAGTGGCTCGTTGCCGATGGGCTTGCCCAGAGCGTCCACTGTGATGCCACACCGAGCGGGAAAAACAAAATCGAATACACGGTAACGGTAACACGGCCAGACGGCCCAACAGTAATTATCAAGGAGGTATGGGATGCCATTTAGACGCGAGTCACTTGCTACGCTCTCCGGGCGTATCAGCGCAAACTACGAAAGCCTTTTTCGCCCGCTGGACAGAAGTCCACGCCACAGCTTACTGAAAGTGTTCTCATCAGTCGATGCTGGAATCTATCACCAGTTGCTGGGCGATCTTGAATTTTTATCACGGCAAATATTCCCCGACACCGCAGAGGGGGAGTTTCTGCGTCAGCACTGGTCAAGCAAGGTTCCGCCGTTACACGCCGCCGCCGCATCGGGGGAAGTTTTGGTTTCAGGGATTTCCGGAAGGAACGTCCCGGCAGGGCTTCTTTTCGGCGGCGCATCGGGGGAACGGTACTACTCAGAGTCGATTGCCCGCATCGCCGATGATGGCAGCGGGCGGGTAAATGTCAGAGCGCAAAACCCCGGCAGTGCCGCAAACCTTGCGGCGGGGGATCGGCTGATAATTGTTTCGGGAATTCCCCCAGGTGTTGATTCAACTGCTACCGTTGGCGCAGGCGGAATTTCTGGCGGCACGGACGCCGAAAGCGAAGAGGAGTACCTCGTCCGAGTGCTGGCGTTTCTTCGCAATCCGGCGCGTTACGGCAAGGGCGGCGACTTCGCAGCATGGGCGGCGGACGCAACCGCCGAAGTGTCCGCCGCGTGGGAGTTCAGGAACTTCGGGCCGCTTGGCGCTCTTTTGATTCAGGTGATTAACGGCAACCAGCGTGATGGTGTGCGGCCCGTGGGCGGCTTGGATATTGTGCGGGATTACATCAGCGCTCATGCGCCCCCTGTGCTTTTTACGGTTCGCAGTCCTGAGATGGTTCCGCTTTCTCCGTCGGTCAGCATTCCGGAGCGGGAAGATTTCCTAGCCAACCGGGAGCTTGTAGAAAGCAGAATGCGGGCGTGGCTTCAGTTGACAGCGAAGCCGGGCGTGCAGGTAACGTCCGGCGCATTGCGCCTTGCGGTTATCGACGGTGTAACAATCACCGATGCCCAAGTCCGTCTGAACGGAGATGCGGCAGGTCTTGTTAAAACGACCATTCTTGAATATCCCTACCTCAAGGAGCTTATATGGGAATAAGCGCCGCCGTTTTGGATCAATACAAAAACTCTATTAGAAAACTATTTCCGCAGGGCGAGTATTGGGATAGGCAATTTGCCGATGACCAAAGCGACGCATCTGTTTTTGTCAAAGCAAAGCTCCAGAGCCTTGAGCGTTTCCGCCTGAGCATGAAAGAACTGCACAACGAAAGCCGCATCGAAAGCGCCGAATTGTTGCTTGGCGATTGGGAGCGGGTAATGCTCGGCGGCGTAAACCACGGGCTGGACACCGAACAGCGCAGGGGCATTCTCTTGGCGGCAAACGCCGGAAGTTTCAATATAGAATCAATCAGAAAAACGGGGCGGCTGTTTGGAATTACGATAGCCGATGTTCGATTCCCGTTACGGCCTGCGTTTTTCGCGCACTGTCGTTTTGGCGTTGATCGCATGGCAAGTCCTGCTGCTTTTTCGGTTTTGTTTGTCTACGCTTCCGGTGCTGAACAGAGCGTCCGGGATGAGTTTGAAAAAAAGTTACTGTCCACGATGTTGGCAAACTATATCGTGCATTTTATTTATGGAGGCAAGTAATGGCAGGTATGTATCCAAATAACGAAACAATCTCTCTTTTTGGGGAGCAGGTGAGCTGGCCGGGCGTGGGAGATGACGGCAAGTTTACTAACGGCGATTTTTCAGACCCGACGAAAAAGCCGAGTTTTATTCCGGCGGAATCGGTTAATCTTATATTGGACAATCTAGCCGAGCTTATCACAAACCTCGGTGGGCAACCTAATAACAGCGAGGCTGGTCAGCTTCGGGATGCGATTGCGGGGGCGTTGGCGTTGAAGGCGAACCTTGCCAGCCCTACATTCACAGGGACGCCGCAAATACCTGCAAATGGGAATG
>WQZT01000161.1 GCA_009780595.1 Treponema sp.
CACTTCCTTCTGCACCATGCTCTTTCCTTCCATTTGTGATTTCTCTATCTGCTCTGTTAATTTCTCATAAACTTGGTCAACAGTCAAGTCCGATGTATCGAGGTAGTAAACTCCCGGCGCACAAACAAGACTCCCTTCCGATTTATTTTTGTCAATCTCATCCCGCTGCACAATCGCGTCTCTGATCTCCTCAACGCTTAACGTAGAGACACCTTGCTTGTGTCTGCGGCGCGCCCGTGTTTCCGCCGAAGCGTCAAGGTAAAAACGATGCCGGGCATCCGGGAAAACAACCGTCGTCATGTCGCGGCCTTCCACCACGGCGTTGCATCCGGCGGCTGTGGCGCGAACGATCTCGTTGACAACGTGGCGGATGGGCGCAAACGCCGAAAGGGGTGCCGAGTTGCGATCGATCTCGTCGGTGTGCAAGAGGGCTGTTACGTTTTCGCCGTCGAGTAAAACAGCATCGCCGCGGTACTCGATGCGGGCGCGTTTGGCGTAGTCAAGGCAGCGCTCGGTGTCCGCAACGTTTATCCCGCTACGAAGGCAGCCCAGCGTTATCGCGCGGTAGAGCTTGCCTGAGTTGATGTACACAAACGGCTTCCCCTGCGACTGGCCAAAGCGTTCTGCTAAAAGAGCGGCGATAGTGCTTTTTCCACAGCCCGCAGGCCCGTCAATTGCTATTACCATCGTTCTCTCCTTCCCATCAAACAACTGAACTCGTTATTGGTTAAAGCTCTCGACTGACCTTCCGCAAGGTTGCCCAACTTCACAGCCCCAATGCGGATGCGCTGAAGTTTTTCAGGGTGAAGGTGAAAGTGCGAAAACACGCGGCGGATTTCGCGGTTTTTCCCTTCTATTAAAACCACCCGCAGAGATTTTCTCCCGGTTTTTTCGATTTCCTGCGCCCGGTACAAAACCCCTTCGATGATAACGCCGCGTGCAAACTCCTCCACCGCCATATCCGGGATAGGCACGGTAGATTCCACGAGGTATTCTTTTTCAATCTCCGCGCTGGGATGCCCGGCTCGCGCAGCAAAGTTTCCGTCGTTGGTAAAAATAATCAGCCCCGAAGAACGATAATCCAAACGGCCTACGCTGTACAAGCGCTCCGGGCAGGGCGGCAACAGATCAAGAGCAAGCTGCCTCCCCTGCGGATCGGAGGAAGTCGTGATGTACATTGGCGGCTTGTTCAAAACCAGATACAATAGGCGGCTTTCGGTTTTCACCTGCTTGCCGTCAAATCGCACCTCATCGCCGGGCAGAACCCGCTCGCCGGGAACGGTAACCTGCCGCCCATTCACCGTAATCCGCCCTTCAGCGATGAGTTTCTCCGCCGCCCGGCGGGAGGCAACGCCTGAGTGCGCCAGGTAGACGTGCAAGCGCACAGCTTCCGAGCTGGCAGCGCGCTCATTGCTGGGTTTATGATTCACTGTTGAGTTCAAATCGCTCTGCCTCACTTTCATCGAGTTTTGGAAGATCCGCTATACTACCCAAGCGGAAAATTTTCAGGAATTCACGGGTGGTTCCGTACTGGGCGGGCTTGCCGGGGATGTCTTTTTTGCCCATCTCGCGGATGAGGTTTTTGTCCAGCAGCAGGCGGATCATATTGTCCGCTTGCACACCCCGAATGGCTTCCACTTCGGCGCGGGTAACCGGCTGGGAATAGGCGATGATGGCAAGCGTTTCCATCGCCGCGCGGGACAGGCGGGAGTCGTTTTTCTTGCCGTACTGCATCCGCAGGTTTTCCCAGTAGACTTTTTTCGGCGAAATCATCACCCCGCCGCCTATGTGCGAAAGTTCAAGCCCGCAGTCGTCAGCGGCGTAGCGCCCCGCGAGGTTTTCAAGCGTCTGCTTCACCACGTCGTGCGACAAGCCGGAAATGCGCCCAAGCGCCGCCTCGTCAAGCGGCTCGCCTTCGAGGTATAGGATTGTCTCGATCAACGCTGTTTCTTTAGACAACTCCACTTTGAACCGCCTCCTCGTTGGGCCTGATGACAATATCGCCAAACATACGGTTTTGGAAAACCGAAACCATTCGCTGTTTGACAACCTCCAGTATAGCAAGAAAGGCGCATACAAAGTCAAGGATGGAACCGCTCCTGATGATGAGGTCGGTCAAAAGGCACTCGCCCTTCTTTTCCAAAAGCTCCGCAAGCAGGGTGATTTTTTCGTTGACCGTTACTTCCTCGTACAGGTCGATGATTCTCTCTTTGGAAAGACCGGAATGGAAACTGGAAAAAATCTTCAACAAATCCCACACATCAACCCGTTCCCACAGCCCGTCATCGTCGAAGGGAAGTGGGCGCTGAAGGCGTTTGCGCTCAATCACCCACTCGGCTTCTTTCTCTTTTTCTTCCATAAGACTGGAAAGTTTTTTATACTTTTGATATTCGATGAGCCGCTCAACCAGTTCCTGCCGGGGGTCTTCGTCTTCGTCTTCCGCGTCGACTTCAATGGGCAGCAGCATCCGCGACTTGATGAGCAAGAGCGTAGCAGCCATTGCCTGAAACTCGGAAATCTCGTCAAGGTCAAGCGTCGGCACAGCAGTCAGATAATCCAGGTACTGCTCGGTAATCTGAGCAATGGGAATATCGTAAATGTTGACTTCGTTTTTCTTGATCAAAAAGAGAAGGAGGTCAAGTGGGCCTTCGAACTCGTTGACTCTGAAACCGCGAAAGCCGCCGAACGTTTCGGCACGTTCGTTAAGGAGCGCTTGCATTATTACCATTCTACCGTTTTTTTTATTTTCAGGCAAGGGGCGGTTTGTTGACAAGAAGCCATCGGCTTTCTATAATTTCGATATGTCAGATAAAGATAATGTCAAGCTCAAACCTTTTTTGAATATCCGCCCCGGCGTGTACCTGACGTGCCTGTACGCGGCGCTGTTAGTTGTAATCCTGTTTGCAGTTTTTGTGCGGCCGGGTATCGTGAACTCCGGCAGCGTTCTGACGGTGAACTCCGAACCGTGGGGCGCGGCGGTGCTGGTGGACGGGGTGTACGCAGGTTCTACGCCGGGCGATTTTTTTGTCCCCCGCGGGCGGCGTACCATCGAACTGCGTCTGCCGGGTTTTACCCCTCAAACAATCGAACAGAACGTTGGCGGCAGGGTTTTTGCCTCCGCCCTTTTTCCTCGCCGCATGGCAATCAGCGCAACGCTAGAATCGCCTGATCCCGCCGCCGCTTTTATCGAGCAAGCCGCCGAGTTCACGGCGTGGACTTTTGCCGGAGAGCCAACCGCCGCGCACCAAATTCCCCTGAGCCTTTCGGAAGCCGCGTACCGGCTGGCGCATCAAGCGTCCCCCGATGAGCGGGAATCGATGCGGGGTGTTATTCAGGCGGCGGCGCGTTTTGCCGTTACCCAGGCGAGCCTGCGCGACCTCATCCGGGCGCAGGCTTTGGCGGACAATGGGGGGCTTTCCCCCTCCCCGCTCAGCCTTCTTGTATCGACGCAGGGTTTTATTGCCTTGCTGGATGAAAATCCGGCGGCGGCGCTAGCGCTCGGCGAGCTCCTTACCGCTGGTACACGCTCCGCCCTGACCGGCTCTGCGTGGTACGCTCGCGCAAACGCGGCGCAGAGCGCGGCAAATGCTAGCACGGCAACAGGCGCGGCGGGCGGGCAAACCTTACAAGCTGGCGGGCTGAACTTCAGGCGGGTACATGGCGGCACCATCGGCGGGAGAAACTTCCCCGCCGGAACAGCGGTCGATACTTTCTATATATCCGAAACTCTCGTAACGCAGACGTCGTGGGAGCTTTTCCTCGCCCGGCAGCCGCAGTGGAGGCGGGAAAATGCCTCTGCGCTGGTACAGCAAGGGCTGGCTCAGCCGGGGCATCTGCAAAACGTCAGTATTCCCGGAGCGCCGACGGGGGTATCAAGCATTTCGTGGCATACCGCTGTCGCCTATTGCCAGTGGCTCACCGGGCTTTTGCCGCCCGGCTACACTTCGTGGGAAGTGCGTCTGCCCACCGAGGCAGAATGGGAGTACGCGGCGGGCGCGGGGCTTTTAAACACCGGGCTTTTTTGGGAGTGGTGCCAAGACCCCTTCGCCCCGTTGAGTTTTATCTCCGCGCCCGCTGAGGCGGCAGCGCTTGGCTCGCCCGAACGCCCGCTGAGGGGCGGCTCGTGGGTAAACCCGCCGAGTTCTGTCGACAATCAAACCCGCGGCTCGCTGCCCCCTTCGTTTTCCTCGCCGTTTGTGTCGTTCCGCCCCGTTATCGCCCCGAAAGGAAACCAGCCGTGAGTGAAAACGTCAAAGTTATCACCGTAAACCGCAAATCCCGCCACAACTATTCGGTGGACGAAACCTACGAGTGCGGCATTGAGCTTTTGGGAACTGAGGTGAAGTCTTTCAGAGATGGGAAAATCTCC
>WQZT01000162.1 GCA_009780595.1 Treponema sp.
TCTGGTGCCGCTATTGCTTTTACTTTTATTTTATGGGGCTGCCAATCGTACGACACTGAAGTTATCGAGCCACACGTTTCAATTCACTCGGTGGATGTTGCAAGGATTAATTTTAGCGATGTGGATTTAATTGTCAACGTTGATATTCAAAATCCCAACCGTTTTACCATTCCGCTGCCAAATATTGATTGGGAGCTTTTTATTGATACGGCTAATGCCGATGTCGCTCCTTTTATGCAAGGCAATTTCCCAGACGGCAAATCCCTCGCTGGGCGGAAGAAAACTACGTTGCCCGTTCCGGTACATCTTACCTTTGAAGATGTGTACGATGCCTTTGCATCGTTAGTTTATGCTGGGGAAGTGGTGTACAATATCGCCCTTGATGTTTCGTTTCTTCTTCCCATTATTGGAGAGAAGGTTTTTAACCTTGATGTTTCCGGGGAGCTTTCTCTGCCGCAAATTCCTGAGGTGAGTTTCAATCAGATGAATATTTCGCGGCTCGATTTTCAGGGAACTGATGTGTTGCTCGATGTTAACGTTACAAATACCAATAGTTTTCCCATCGCCTTCCCCGACATCAACTGGAATTATATTGTTAACGGCGTGCCAGTGATCGCAAGCAGCTTTTCCGGAGCCGGACAGGGGAATATTGCCGCTGGCGCTACCGCACATGCAAACATCGCCATAACACTGACGCACGCGAATATTGCAAAGGCGGGTTCTGCGATACATGCCTCAGGTGAAGTTCCAGGCAGTTTCTCGCTCGGGGTTAACCTCGCGGAGACAGGCTTGCCAGCGGCTGTTCAAGCTGCCGCTGCGACTCGGAGCGTTCTCACTGTCCCCGCCGCCGTTCCCATGCTCCAACTGCCGGAGATTTCTTTTGGCGGAATTACCAGGCGCGCGCTTGGTTTAATGCGGCTGGAGTTTTCACTGAGTATTACTGTTGAGAACCGCAACTCGTTCGCCTTTGATATTGACGAATTGAATTACGAGGTGAGGGTCAACGGTCATCTGTGGCTGGAGAGCAGTGCGGATGAGCCGCTGAGAGTAGCGGCTAACAGCAAACTGGTTATTCCGATGAATGTTGTCATTACCACTCCGGTTATGGTAGAGGAGCTTGTTACCGCTCTGAGCCGCGGCTCGACGGTCAGTTATGCTTTAACCGGAAATATGAACCTCCAGCCGGAGGAGAGCTTGGGGCTGGAGAAGATCGACGTGCCGCTGAATATCAGGGGAAGTTCGCGAATTCTTTAGAGCGAACCTTTTGTATCTTTTCGGGCTAGGGCAAGTATTTTCTGCAACGCGCGGCTGGGATTTTTCATTTCCCGCGAGCCTCTGGTTATTTTGCAGAGCGAAAGCCCGAGCCGCTTTGCAATTTCCCGCTGAGGGATTTTCTGATCCAGCGCTTTGACTAAAGCCCAGCGGGCGGCAATGTCGGCAGTTTCCGCCGGGGTTAAAAGACAGCGCAGAAAGTCTTTGACAAGCCCGACATCATTCGTGTCGGCGAGAGCGGCGGAAAGTTCCAAAAGGTTTTCTTCCACGCGAGGGTCGTCAATTTTCATATACTAAAAAACTCCAAAAGTTCGTCAGGATTTTCGATAATTCGCCGCGCACCCGCCCGCTCGAGCGTCTGGCGCGGACGGTAGCCCCAGCTCACCCCAAGCGGGAAACAGCCGGAAACGACGGCGGTCTCCATATCAATTTCAGAATCCCCGGCAAAAACAACATCCGCCGGAGTAATATCCATCTCCACCAGCGTTTCCCACACGCAATCGGGATCGGGCTTGCGGGGCTTCCCGCTTATTTCCCCCCGAACGCTTGCAAACGTTCCGTGTGGAAAAATACCCGCCACCACTTTTTGCGCCACTGGATCGGGTTTGTTCGTCAGCACAAACATTTTTGTTTTCCTCCGCGTAAGCTCGGCGACAAGCTCAAGTATTCCCGGATACGGCCGCGTGTGAACAAGCGGAGTTTCCGCGTAAAACCGCGCCGCATCCGCCGCGACAAGGGCGGCGGTGTCATCGCTCTGCGCCTCCTGCGGAAGGCACAGAAACGCCAGCCGTTTTATGCCCCAGCCAACTTTTTCCTGGTACTGCTCCGCCGCAAGCTCCTGGAAACCGTTATGCGTCAACGAGCGGTTCATTGCGGCGGCAATATCCTCGATTGCGTCAAGCAACGTTCCGTCTAGATCAAAAATAATACCTTTATATTTAGCCTTCATATTTTGCTCATTATATGATAAAATATAATGTATAGAAAAGCAACGCTTATAAAATACTTGAAACGACAACGGAGGATTAGGTATGCACGCTGTATTAGAGGAATTAAAAAAAATCGGTATTATTCCTGTTATTAAAATTGACGATGCCGAAAAAGCGGTTCCGCTTGCAAAGGCGCTCGTCGCCGGGGGAATTCCTTGCGCCGAAGTTACCTTTAGAACCGCGCAGGCGGAAGATGCGATTCGCCGGATCAACGCCGAGCTTTGCTCCGGCGGCCGCCCGCAGATACTTTTGGGAGCGGGAACGGTGCTGACGGTCGAGCAGGTGGACAAAGCCGTAGCTGCTGGCGCGAAGTTTATTGTGAGCCCGGGTTTTAACCCAAAAGTGGTTTCCTACTGTGTGAAAAAAGGGATTCCCATAACGCCCGGCTGTTCCGGTCCTTCGGACATCGAGCAAGCGCTCGAGCTGGGGCTGGATGTGGTTAAGTTTTTCCCCGCCGAACAAGCCGGTGGTCTTGAGTACATCAAGGCAATCGCCGCGCCGTACCCTTCGGTGCGCTTTATTCCCACTGGCGGAATTAACGCGCAAAATATCGTTAAATATATTTCCTATGAAAAAATACTTGCTTGCGGCGGCTCGTGGATGGTAACCGCCGATCTCATTGCTGCGGGGGAATTCGACACGATCACCGCACTGTGCCGGGAGGCGCAGCTCAATCTGTTGGGGCTTCAGGTTGTTCACGTCGGGATCAACATGGAAAACGAGGATGCGGCAACGAAGACGGCAAACCGCTTTTCCGCGCTGTTTGGTTTCCAGACGAAAGCGGGCGCTTCTTCGATATTCGCGGGGGAAGGCATCGAGGTGATGAAGTCTCCCTTCCTGGGCAAAAATGGGCATATTGCCATTGCAACGAATTGCATCCATCGGGCAATGGCTTTTTTTGAACGGCAGGGAGTTGAATTTCACCCCGATGGTCTAAAAACTGACAGCAAAGGCAACCTTGCATCCGCGTACCTGAAAGAGGAAATCGGCGGATTTGCGGTTCATCTTATGCAGAGGAAGTAACACACGCGTTGGGAAGCGCGGCGAAATACGTAGCAGATCGCGGCGGATTTTACTGCACTTCCTGACGCTCGCATTGTTACTGTGCGGCGGCTTGCTCGATGGCTTGTGCGAGCTGGTCACTACAAGATGTTTTTCGTTTGCCGCATGGAAGTCCTTTAAGTTTTTTGACGACATCAGCCGCTTCCATCCCTTCAACCAGAATGCTCAGTGCTTTCAGGTTGCCATCGCAGCCATCTGAAAACGAAACAGAGTGAACCTTCCCGTCTGTTACTTCAAAGTTTATCTGGCTCGAGCAAGTTCCCTTTGTTTTATACTCGTGCATACAATTCTCCTGTAATACTTGTGATATATGATTGTATCCATCAGGATATAACTTTTTAGCCTTTGTGAATATAGGGCAGGACAACAACTTTCCGCCGAAATGCGAGCAAAAATAGCAGAATAGGCTAACGGGCACGGCGTTAGCTGACGCGCAATGGAGTGGCGTGCGCGCTTAGCATTTTTCAAGGATTGAGGTATAAAATCGTATGAAGATATTTGTCGTTATATTTTTTATCATTTTGCTTTTTTCTTGCGCAAAGGAGAGATCGTCTGTACCAGATGCGGAAGGAGAGGCTTTGGCTTATGTACATAGAAATCAAGGCATATACTTTCCAGAATATTTTCTTGGAGTATTGCAGGAAACAAAATCATATATACAGGCTGCCAATATGTTTTATGCATTGCCAAACAGCGAGAATAACATTGCCATAATAATTTCTGAAAGCGAAGTTTTGTTTGTGCATAGTTTTCATGAGGGCAAGCAACTAAATATTAGCGAGGTTACCGACAATGAATTAATTATGCGTGAATGGTCGCATGAAACCAGCGTCTCCATTCTTAATGATTATACCATAAAAAATGAAGCTGGTATTTTATTTGTCAATATTGACAGAAACGTTGACGGGTGGGCTTCTAATATAAATGCGTATATTACAAATACTATTTTTGGCGACACCATGTATCGAAATAAATCCGATGACAA
>WQZT01000163.1 GCA_009780595.1 Treponema sp.
GAAGCCGCCACTTCAAGCAGCACTGTCAGCACCGCCATCAGCGCGGTGTGTTTTAAGCTCACCCGTGAATCGGTTGTCCGGGGCTTTGATCAGGGGTTGTCCGCCGCGACGATGCTCGAACATTTGAACCGCCTTTCGCTGAATCGCCTCGATGAAAACCTCACGTGGACAATCAAGGATTGGGAAACCCGCTACGCCGGAGTTTCGCTGTGCCAGGGCATTGTCCTTACCCTTGCCGAAGATCGCCGCTACCTCGCGCAGGCGCGGCCATTGCTTTCACTCGTGCGGCAGACGCTTGCGCCTGGCGTGTACCTGCTTTCCTGCGCCGACAAAGCCGAGGCTGTTCAGGCGCTGCGAAAGGCGGGCGTGGACATTGTCGCCCAACCGCCGGACACTGCGCCAAGCGTGTATCAGACAAGCGGCGGCGGCTGGTTCGCAAGCTCTGGCTCGTTCAGGGATTCGTTTTACCGCCTCGGTTCGGGCAGCGGAATTGCGGGTGTTGTCGCGGCTGCCTCAGACGCTCAGAATAAATCAATTGACAGCATCGATAGTATGAATGCTGCCAACACGATTGATTCAACAGACGCTGTCGATTTATTAAATACTACTGAATCTATAGAAGCTATTAAACAAAAATTCCGCCGCGCGTTGGAAAAGAAGCGGTTTGCAAAACCGGAGCAGGATGAGCTTGAGGCGAGAATCGAGCGGCGGCTTATTCTCAGCGAGGCGCAACTGGATGGAGTTTCCCTGCGCTACGAAAAGCTGGAGGCGCGCGGGCTGGATTACGCGGGGAAAGCGGCGATAGCAAAACAGGCGATAGAATCCGGTTTTACGCTGGATGTTTCGTGGCCTGCTCCCGGCGGGGCAATTCGGCATGTTACGAGCGTGCCGCTGGCATTGGAAAAAAAAGGCGGAGAGAGTATACTGGTTCTGAAGGCTCAGAGCGCCGCCAGAGAAACTGCGCCGAATGATGCGCGCAAGTCAACGTCTGAGGAGCGCGATGCGTCATCTCACGAGATGCCGCCTGAAGAGCCAATCCGCGTACCGCTGGGGAAAATTATTCTTTTGCGGCGTATTAAACAATCGATTTTCGGAGAGTGAGCGCGCGCGTGGCTGCCGCGCTTTGCAAAGGAGCTTGTATGCCATTATTACCATTTTCAAGTCAGGCTGAAAACAGCCAAGCGAAGCTTGCCGTGCTGATAGACGCGGACAATGCCCAAGCCACCATCATAGAGGGGCTTTTAGATGAGGTTGCCAAGTACGGAATTGCCAGCGTCAAGCGGATTTACGGCGACTGGACTAGCAGCAATCTGCGCTCGTGGAAGGAGCGGCTTTTGGCAAACGCGATCCAGCCGATTCAGCAGTTTTCGTACACGGTGGGGAAAAACGCCACCGACAGTGCGATGATTATTGATGCGATGGATTTGCTGTACAGCCAAAAACTCGACGGGTTTTGCATCGTTTCAAGCGATTCGGATTTTACCCGCCTTGCCGCGCGCCTGCGGGAAAGCGGTTGCATGGTGTACGGTTTCGGCGCGGAGAAAACCCCGAAGGCGTTTGTCAAAGTGTGCGACAAGTTCATCTACACGGAAATCCTGCTGGACAATCAGGAGGAGTCTGACGAGACGGAAGACCGCCCGAAAGCTCGAAAGCTCAAAGTAGACAACAAGCTACTGAAGCTCCTGCACGACTCGGTTGACGACAGTGCCGATGAATCCGGCTGGGCTTACTTAGGCGGCGTGGGGCAGAAAATCAACAACCGTTCCAGTGAGTTTGACCCGCGCAACTACGGTTTCAAAAAACTAGGCGATCTGTTCCGGTCGCTCACGCAGTTTGAAACCGAAGAACGCCCGCAGGAACACGGGACAGGCCGCCAGGTTTACATCCGCTGGAAAAAGAAACGCTAGACTTTTCTCAAGCTTCCCCCGCAGCAGCTTACGCTTTGCGGGCCGCTTTGTTTGGGATATGCAGGGCGCGGTTATAAACCTGCAACGCCGCCTCTCTGACAGATTCCCCCACGGTGGGGTGGGCGTGTATCGTGTCGATGAGTTCATCAACGGTGGCTTCCAGCCGAATTGCCAAAGCCCCTTCCGCAATGAGCTCGGTGGCTCGCGGTGCATATATATGCACACCGAGCACCTCCCCGTATTGTTTGCCTGCAATGATTTTTACAATACCGTCAGCGTTCATGATAAGGCTTTTGCCATTAGCCGCAAGGGGAAATCGTCCGGCGACATAATCGATCCCCTGCACCTGCGCCTGCTCTTCGGAAAGCCCCACGCTTGCCAATTCCACCCTCGTGTACACGCAGGAGGGAATTGTGCGGCCATCGAATATCGCGCTGTGCCCGCAGGCGTTCTCCGCAGCAACCTCGCCGTGAGCACTTGCTGCGTGGGCAAGCATTATCCCTCCGGTACAGTCGCCGATTGCGTACATGTTGGCAGCGCTGGTTTCCTGTTTATTGTTCACGGTGATGCGGCCATTCGCAGTGTTTACCCCCGCTTTGTCGAGGGCAAGTCCGTCGATGTTCGGTTTGCGCCCAATACTGACAAGCACCTTTTCCGCGTTAAGCGCAAGCGCCCCTGACGGAGCCTGAATGTTTATATCTTTTTCTATCGAAACGAGCTTGCTTGACGTGTAAATATTCACCCCATCTTTCAGAAGATTTGCCTGCAGCATTAGCGCAAGCTCTCTATCCATAAGAGGAAGTATGCGGTCAAACATTTCTACGATAGTAACGTTGCAACCCAGCGCCGAATACATCGTTGCCATTTCTACGCCAATAACGCCGCCGCCAATTATCACCATACTTTTGGGAACGGCTGTCAGGGTGAGCGCCCCGGTCGAGTCGATACAGCGCGGCGCAGACAACCCGGGAATCGGCGGCATAACCGGCACAGAGCCGGAAGCGATTATAAACTTGTCGGCTGTAAGTTGCTGCCGCTCGCCCGCTCCCGCTATTTCAATTGTTGCGTTATCGACAAAGCTCGCTTTGCCGCTCATAACCTTTACGTTGTTTGCCTTCATCAAGCCGGTAACGCCGCCAACAAGCTTGTTCACAATTTTTGTTTTGCTCTCCATAGCTTTTGAGAAATCAAGCGACACGTTCGCCTGTATGCCGCAATCCGCCCCGTGCAACGCTTGATCGTACAGCTCCGCAGTGTGCAGCAACGCCTTCGTCGGAATGCAGCCTACGTTCAAGCAGGTTCCGCCAAGCTTGTTTTCTTCGATGAGGGTAACAGCGGCGCCGAGTTGAGCGGCGCGAATGGCAGCGACATACCCGCCGGGGCCGCCGCCGATAATTGCTATTTTCATTTTGTCTCCTCTTTTGGTTTCGTTGTCATCGTGGTTTTATATAAACCTTCAGCCAGAATAACTCAGGATAATCCTAAACCTGATTTTATGCAATATCTATTTTTTACTTTTGTATATATGTTGCCTTTTTTCTTTCCATGTGATAACATGTGTTATGGAACAATTCTTTGGCAAAACTATTCTTCCTGGTATATCGTTTGGAAAGATTGCGGTATATATTAAAAATGAAATTTTTATAGATACAAGTCTTTCTAATAATTCGGATATTGAATGGGCTGCTTTTCTTAATGCGGTTACAATAGCAGACGGGCAGCTAGCCCAACTCTATAAAAAAACCCGTCAGGAAATAGGCGAAGAAGAAGCGTTAATAATCGATGTTCAACGTATGATGCTTGAAGATGAAGATTTTCTTGCAGACGTGAAGAAGCTAATTGTCGGTCAAAATTTTCATGCAACGTATGCGGTGGAGCAGGTCTGCAAGCAACTCTACGATCAATTTATTGCTCTGGATGATGCGTATATGCAAGCACGGGCTCCGGATATTATAGACATTTCCCGGCGGCTTATATCTGTTATAACGAAAACAGACACAGCGTTTAACCTTTCTGAACCGTCTGTGATACTTGCCGATGATCTCACTCCGAGCGACACCCTTAGTTTGGACAGAAAACTAATTCGGGCTTTTGTAACGCGCCAGGGTTCGACGAATTCCCACACTGCGATTCTGGCAAGGATTTTGAAAATCCCGTCTATTGTGCAAGCAAATGTTCGCCTGGACAAGTCATTCGACGGGAAGGAAGCCGCGGTTGATGGGCACACCGGAACGCTGTACATAGAACCGACTGAGACAGTGAAGCGACAACTTGTCGGGCAGGAAAAAACGGATGCAGCAGAACGGCAAGCTCTGGAAGCAATGCGCGGCCTTCCCACGATAACCAAGAGCGGAAAGAAGATTGAACTTGCCGCCAATATCGGCAATGTGGAAGATTTA
>WQZT01000164.1 GCA_009780595.1 Treponema sp.
AATTCAGCGCCGACAAATGAAAGTCAAGCAACTCTCCCTGCGCCGCTGGTCCGTATGCCATTGCCAAAAATACAGGCTGCGGCGCGGAGGTATCGGCAGTTTCAAGCTCCGCCGCAATAGCCCAGCCGGAAAACGGCGTTCGCTCTCCGGGGAGCGTGAAACGCAGCTCCATGACAAACGCCTGGTTTCCCCGGTAGATAAAAGAATCGGCATCGCCTGAACTATTCAAGCGCCTGCGCACGCCCTGGATAAGTGCTTGCGCGGACTGAAAGCGCTCGCTCCTACCATCCGCCGCATGGTACACGCCTATGTCAAAGTTCGCCCCGTACAAGTTCACAAAAGAAAAGCTGTCAAGCCCGTTGCTTTCAACAAGTTCATAGCCTTCAGGCAAGTCAACCGAAAAGCCCCACTCAGTGGAATAAAGCGGGGCGGCAAATCCAGCCGAACAGAGAAAAATAAAAACCAAGCATAACGATAATCTTTTGATGTTCTTTGTACTATTCATAGTATCCATAGTAAACCCTAGTGTAATGCCGCCCGCTTGTCAATGAACCCGCGCTCAAGCCGCGAAAACGAGGCTACGCCTTTTTGCTCAAAGTGTAGCAAGCGGGGATTCGCTTGCCGCGAAAATCCTCATCCTGCAAAACTGCTTTGCAGTCTGTTACCGTGAAGGCGGGGAAATCTTCGCTGGCAAGCGCGAACCCCTTGACGTTGCTGCTGAAGTACAGCGTGCCGCCAGGGGCAAGCAGCACAAGGCAGCGCTCGATGAGTTCCCGGTAATCGCGGCGAATGTCCAAGCTGCCACGCATTTTTTTGGAATTGGAAAAGCCCGGCGGGTCGAGGATGATAATATCCCAGCGGCTTCGCTCGTGCGCGGCATCCGCGATAAACTGCAGCACATCAGCGCGGATGAGGGACAACGCTCCATCGTCATATTCAGCTTCTAATCCGTTGAGCGCAAAGTTCACCTTGCCCCATTCGAGGTAGGTGTTGGAAAGGTCAACTGAATCCACCTGCCGCGCTCCGCCTTGTGCGGCGCACACGGAAAGCGTGCAGGTGTAAGCGAAAAGGTTCAGCACGCGCTTGCCCGCCGCCTCTGTGGCGATGAGCGCCCGCTTTTTTCGGCTGTCAAGGAAAAGCCCGGTATCAAGGTAATCGGAAAGATTTACCCGAAAGCGAATATCGCCCTCGAGAACATCGCGGTAAAAGCTTTGCGTTGAAACGCGCTCGTATTGGTCGCCTGAATACTGCCGCTGCCTCATTCGCCGCCGTTCTTTCAGAAAAATGCGGTTTTCGGGGATACCGAGCGCGCTTGATGCGGCGGCTTTCATCGAGGCGAGCCAGACTTCAGATGCCCGCTCCAAAGCGGCGCGGGCGGCAGCGTTGTCCGCATTGTCGGGGTTGTCTGTCCGCCGATACACCGCGCCTGAAACTGCGTCATCGTACAGGTCAAGCACCAGCGGGATTTCCTTAATGTCACGGTCGTACAGGCGAAAGGCGTTGATCCCCGTTCGCCGCGCCCACTTTTTCAGGTGCCTGTACCGCTTTGAAAGGCGGTTAAAAAGAAGTTCCGAATTGTCATGCATAGTATTACTATATATCTTCGCGGGAATACTGTCAAAGTGCGCTGAATATGCTAAGATAAGCGATGAATGAAATTACTACGATTCGCCCCGCCGCCGCAATTTTTGATATGGACGGTCTTATGCTGGACACCGAGCGCCTGATGATTCCCCTGTGGCAAAAAGCCGCCGCGCCGCTCGGCTGGACAATTCCGCTGGAAACATCGCGCCGCCTCATCGGGCTAAACGGTGCCAGCATGCGCGCGCTTTTCGCCACAGAGTTCGGCGAGGATTTTCCTTACAACGAGATTGTCAAAGAGGTGATCCGCATGGGAGACGAGCAGCTTGAAACGGGAATTGCCCACAAGCAGGGGCTTGTTACGCTGCTGGATCATTTGTCTGCGCTGGGAATTCCTTTGGCGGTGGCAACGTCTACCCGCCGCGAACGGGCACTCTGGAAGCTACAGCTTGCCGGAATTCTTGACCGTTTTGAGGTTATAATCTGCGGCGATGAAATTACCAACGGGAAACCCGCGCCGGATATTTTCCTGCTGGCCGCCGAACGGCTTGGTAAAGTACCGTCCGAGTGCGTTGGTTTTGAAGATTCCCCCGCAGGCCTTCAAGGGCTGCATGCGGCGGGTATTCGCTCGGTGTTTGTGAAAGACACGGTGGAACCTTCGCCTGAAATCCTCGCGACAGTCTGGCGCATCTGCACCGACCTCGGCGAGGCGGCAGCGCTGTTTGGCTAACGTGTGTTTAGCGGCGCGAGTTAATACACATCGCGTGGCGGCGTTTTCACCGCAACATCCCGCCGGAAGCAGATTTCCACTTTTTTTGTCTCATTGCTCTCAGCGGGAACGTTCTGAATAGGAAGGTTTTCGATAGTCGGCGTTGCCATAACGCTACTTTCCGGTACAACGGGCTTAACAGACGGTATTAGCGTACCGCTGCTTTCCGGCACGGCAGACTTAGCAGACGCTGGTGGCGAAATAATCTTGTATAGCTCTTCCGACTCTTTTATGTATTCCAAAACTTGCCCCAGCAGCACTTCAAGTTTTCTGTCAGATCTTTGTGATTGAGGTCTTTGCATCCCGGCGGCGATTTTTTCGCTATCACACAAGCTCTGAATATTCCCCAGCGCCGCCTTGAAACTAGCCATAAACGATGCAATGTCAACGGCGCTGTCGCGGATTTTTTTGCTCTCCCCTGACGAATCTTCCAGAACCGTTTTAATTTCCGCTCTGTTTGCCGTTTGATTGTGAGCATCCAGCGCAACCGACTCAAGCCTCCCCGCCAGCGCGGTCATATCAGTGTTGAGGTTGTCAAAGGCAAGTGCGGAAATCTCGCTGGCTTTTGACGCTTCAACAATCTGGCGGCTAATCTCTTGAATCATCGTCTGAATGTTCTTTGCGTTTTCCCGCGTAGCTTCCGCAAGCTTGCGTATCTCTTCAGCAACAACGGCAAACCCCGCACCTGCCGCGCCCGCGTGTGCACTTTCTATGGCGGCGTTCATCGACAACATATTTGTCTGCTGGGAAGTCTGGTTAATCGCCTTGATAATACCAGTAATTTCCTCAAGGTTATTCGAGACGTTCTTGATACTATTAGAAGCGCTCCGGGCTTGCTCTTCGCTTTCGCTTATTCTGCCGCAAATCCCCCCGGCATTTTTCCCGTTCTCCTGTAACGCAGCAACCAGCGAATATTCAAGCTCCGCCGTTAGTGCAAGGCGGGCTTGAAGTTCCTGTATCGCCTGTTTCTGCCCCTCTCTCATCTCGTTAATGGAAGAAAAATAGCTCTCAACCTGAGCCAAAGTAGAATTCGCCTGAACTGCCTGAGATTCGATTTCCTTAAAATGCTCAAAAGGCATATCGCTAGGGTTTTGCGGCGCATCCACCTGCATATTTTTCGTGATTTCCGCGAGAGTTTTTTCTATTTCAGCGCTACCTTGTGTATGTTTTCTGAACAATTCGATAAATATGCCAATTTCTTTGATGCTTTTTCCCAGTTGCTCATTAGATTCATCAGCTTGCAGCGATGTAAGAGCCGCAAAGTTCTTTTCCGTAAGGGGGCGCACAAGCGTATCGAGATTTTCAAACTTTTTTTGCGCCTCGTTCCCCAAATACAACAGCGCAGCCATCCCCCCTGCGCCCAAAAGTATGTTGATAAGATTCGATACAACAAACCGCGCAGTGCCAGAGCCGCCTGTCAGCAGTAACTGTAGCGTAGTAGCAACAATCATTACCGCGCATATACACAAGAGAATCAAACGTTCTATAGATAAACCGATTTTATTGTTCACAAGCTGCCTTTCCTTGCGGCGAGTCAGCCGCATCCGGGGAAACAGGCGGAGCGGGCTGCTGGCTCTCGTACTGCTGGGTTTCGTTAAAAACGTATTCCAACGCAATCCCCGCCGTTTTAAGCATTGTTTCAGAATCACCGGAATCGTGATAACGGCGCTGGCATATCACCCGCGCAATTCCGCAGTTGATAATCAGCATAGCGCAGACCCGGCACGGCGTCATGCGGCAGTACAACGTAGCCCCCTGCAACGCAATCCCCAGCTTCGCCGCCTGGCAGATGGCATTCTGCTCCGCGTGTACCGTTCGGACGCAGTGAGTGGTAACGCTACCGTTCTCGTGCTGCATTTGCTTGAACATATGCCCGACATCATCGCAGTGCGGCAGCCCTGCGGGAGCGCCCACATACCCAGTTACCAAAATCTGGTTATTCCGTGCAATAAC
>WQZT01000165.1 GCA_009780595.1 Treponema sp.
CTTTCAGGATGTGATTGTAGCGAACAAAATCAAAGCCCAGCGGCTTGATGTACCGCTTTAACGTTTTGTATGTGTCATCATCTCCCAGCACCAATAGCAACTTCATTGTTTGCAGTGTACCCTATACACTCATTCTATGCTAGGGCTGCGTGGGCAAGCTGTCAACTGCCCCAAACAGAGTAACAGAAAATCCGACAATTGTCCAAATTTCGCCCCTGCGTTCCAGAAACCACTCGTACCGCTTTTTTTGGATAAAATTGCCTTCTCTGAAATATTGCATCGTGGTAACAGTGCCTTCACTTCCGGTATGCATGGTGCGCTCGATAACGAAGAGCAGGGGAATTTGCGAAATGGCCTCATCGACGACGGCGTTCTGCAAATCCTGGCGGTAGCGGGTAACCATCCGCTGGCGGCCTTCTTCAGACTCGGCGAGCCACTGGCGGCGGCGGTATCCATCGCGGGTGAGCATTGCCTCCACATCGAGGTACAGGAAGAAGCGCTCCCACTGGCCGCGCTGGAGGGCGGTGATGGTGTAGCTTACCACATCATCCGGCGGCAGGCGATCCCGAACCAGCACGGCGGAGGTGGCAACATCCAGTTCGAGCGGAATGCCGTCCGCCCCCATTACCAGCGGCGGTCTGACGCTGAGCGAGAGGCGGTTCGATTCCAACGGGCTGCCAGCAGCGGCGAGAATAGCGCCGGGCGCGATGCTAGCGGGCGTGGTACGTACCGGGGCGGGCTGCCACATAGCGCCGGATTGCGCGGTCGGTGTGGCGCTCTGAATGAGTTCAGGAAACAGGCGCGCCTGAACGACATACATACCGCTGGCCGTAAAAGCGGCGTAATCCCGCAAATCTTCGACAAAGGAAAAGGATTCCCCAACGGCGAGCGAAATTTCCCTAAAAAACACCTGCCGGCTTTCACTCCGCAAGCGGATCAGGCTGACGGCGGCTTCCATCGGGCGGTTTGCGGCGGTTTTGACGCCAAAATCAATCGAGAAGGCGCGCTCATCGGCGAGCTTGAAACGGAACGGGGCGGGGTTGTTATTGGTGATGGTTACCTGAACGAGAATTGGACCTTCATCAACGTGGTACACGCGCCTGTCGAAAAAACGTATGTTGAAGGCAACTCCACTGTCGTTTGCCCACAGCGGCAAATTCCCCGCCACAATTAGTACAGCGAGCAGCGCCAGCCGTAGTGGCTGGATGCAACTGATATTTTGTTTCACCTGATACTCTCCATTCCGATAGCGTCCTCTGCCTCACACAAAGGCAGAGCTTGCCTACTTCTATACTATAGTAATCGGTACAATTGGACGAATACCTGAGTTGTTGAAACGCGAATTACAGTCCCATGGATTTCTTGAAACTTTCCATGGTGTCGTCGAACTTGACCATGGCTTGCATCTCGTACAAAACGCCTTTTTCGCGGTAGTAGCCGATGAGCGGGGCAGTTTGTTCACGGTACACGTCCAGACGTTTGAGAATTGCGTCAGGTTTGTCGTCGTTTCGCGTGTAGACTTCACCGCCGCAGTGGTCGCAAACGCCTTCTTTGGCGACTTTATCGAAAATAACGTGGAAGTTGTAGCCACACGTGCGGCAAACTTGGCGACCACCCAGCCGCTCCATCACATCTGCATCGGAAATGCGGATGTTCAGCACTCGTTCCACGGCGGAAAACTTCGCGAGTTCTTCAGCCTGCGGGATTGTGCGGGGGAAGCCGTCGAGAATGTAGCCCTTTTGCACGTCGGCTTGCGCCAAGCGCTCCTTAACCAGTTGGACTGTCGTCTGGTCATCCACAAGACCGCCTGATTCGACAATCGCCTTAATTTTCAAGCCAAGCGCGCTCCCAGACGACATAGCGCTGCGAAAAATAGCCCCCGTACTTATCGGGAGAATCTTGAACATTTCCCCGACTTTTGCTGCTAAGGTTCCTTTACCAGCCCCCGGCGGCCCCATAAAAATCATCTTCATTAGCTTCCTCCAGCTACCTATAGTATACTGCGAAACGAAAAGTTTTTGTAGGGGTGAAAATTTAGTATCCTTGCTAATTTTTCACCTCTGGGTTTTGGAAACTAGCCTGCTGCTTTGGAGCGCCTTCTGAATGCGCTTACCAGCTTCTTGACACAACGCGCTCAACAGAACAAAATTACAGACAATGATATTTGAATTACTTGCCAGGTTTGAGCTTGTCGCGTATCTTCTGGTGGCACTTTTAATTGCTATGGTTTATATGGTAATTAAGAGGGCAAAAATGAGCCGCCTGATGCTAAGCAACGGGATGACGAATGCAACGCGTTTCAGGTTTGGGATAGAAACATCAATCGCGGTTTCTGACGAGGGGCTTATTGGTGCGGTAAACTTTAAGCTCGAAACGTTGACGAGCGATATACTTGATATTGCGGAGTTTGAAGTTCTTTTGAGCAAGTACTGTATTGCAAATGCCAAAGCGTCTAAAAGCGGCGGGTTGATTTTTAGCGGTGTTGGTGCACGGCTGAAGCCGATACTGGAAGAGGACAAGCATAAGGAAATTGCTTTTATCGTGAAATTAAAAAACGGCAAGGTTTTTGCGATTAATCTCTACAAGGGATCGAGGGCGAAAAAACTTGCGGAGATAAAGCAACATACTATAATGCGGCTGTTTGATGTACTGGAAATTGCTGAGAGAAAGCGTAAGGGAAAATGATGGCGCGGCTGGCAAACGTTTAGAACGCTAGAACTCGGCGTTCGCTTTTAGCGTGCCATTTTTTTTGAGGGCGGCGATGCGCTGTCCGATTTTTATATCGGTGCAGATGATGTGGTCTGCAATCCAATCCCGCAGGAAACGCATAAAAATCTCAGGGGTGTTCGGAACGCCTCGGTTGAAATTCGCCTCCTCTTCCATAACTTTTTTGACAAATAAATCGTGCGCGACTTTGTGGCTTTCGTAATCCGGGTCGTCGATTTTCTGCATAATTTTTTCTTCGGTGGTAAAGTGCAGGGCGATATAGCTTATTGCCTTTTGCAGTATTTCTTTGAAACACTCGGATGTCGCGGTGCAATGTTCCTGGCGGGCGTCGTTCAATTCGTTGGTTAAGGCAAAAAGTCCCTTATGTTGCTCGTCTATGGTTTGCACTCCCACGGAATACTGATCGTTCCACTCAACAAAAAGCTGCTTCATACGCTCTCCTTATCTGCGATACAGTAAGTATAGTACACGTTAATGCTGGGTGCCATGGTTGAGGTTATGTGCGGGTTGATACTTGTGAGTTTTTCAGATGAGTTTTCGCTTGCTTACGTTGTGCGGTAACCAGCTTCTTCGAGTGCCATTTCCGCCTCTGTTAGTTCATCGTAGTCAATCGCTCCATCTGCATAGATGATGGAGTTCTCGTGCCCCTTGCCGAGAAGAATTACGATGTCGCCTTGTTTGGCAAGGGCAAACGCCTTTCTGATGGCTTGGCGGCGGTTGGGGATGAGGAAGAGTGTTTCGCTACGCGAAAGAGGTGCTTTGCTACCTTGCGGCGCTTCACAACCTGTCGCAATCTCTTCCAGTATAGCCATCGGGGTTTCGCCGCGAGGGTCCTCATCGGCGAGAATCACGATGTCGCAATAGCGGGCGGCGACTTCCCCTTGGAGGCGGCGCTTCTGCGTATCGCGCTCCCCAGGCGAGCCGAAAAGGGCGATGAGTCTGCCGCTTTTTGTGCCGCCACAGTTGAGCCGCTGTTGTAAGAGCGGCAGCACGGCCTCGAACGACGAAGGCGTGTGCGCGTAATCAACCAGCACTTCAAAGGGCTGCCCGCGCTGTACCGCCGACATGCGCCCGCGCACGGGCAACAGGCGCGGCACAAGTTCGGCGAGCGCCGCAATGTCAACCGAAAGCAAGCGGGAAACAACGAGCAGCGCGGCAAGGACATTACCCGCATTAAACGCGCCCGGCAGATGATCCTCAAATGCAACAGTAGCGCCGGAATCTTTGACAAGCGCCTCGCAGCGGTTGCCGCCTGAGCCGCTTTCCAGCCGCTGCAGGGAAATATCGGCGGCGGCATTTTTCGTGCTGAATGTGTACGTTGTGCGGTTTGTGGCGGCGGCAAAATATAGCGCACTAGCGTCGTCGGCGTTCGCCACTGCAAAGCGGGGCGGCGTTGACAGGCGGCTCTGTTTCGGCGGGGAAGTATCCAGCGCGCGGAACAATTCCGCTTTGTCGCTACGGTACTGCTCGAACGTGCCGTGAAACTCAAGGTGTTCGTGGGTAACATTGGTCAGCACC
>WQZT01000166.1 GCA_009780595.1 Treponema sp.
CGTGGGGACAATTCTGCTTTCCTACAAATAAGCCAGCGCGCGTAAACTGAACAGGCGGATAAGCGGGGGGAGAATACCTTTGCGCTGGTTTTCGGCGAGGATGGTGCAGTATTCCTGTTTCAAGCGTTCAAAGCGGCTGTCCATTTCTGCTTTGTCGGTGAAATCCCGCCAGCGCAGTTCGGTGTAAATATCCGCGAAAGTGGCAAAGGCACCGCTCTGGTTTGCGAAGAGGCGGGCGTATTCCGGCGCGGTTTTTGAGACGGGCTTGATGGGTTTGCCGTCAGCGGCCAGGCGCGCAAGGAGCAGCAAGTACAGCGCGCGTGCGCCGTTGCGTCCGCCGTGCCGCACGGCCAGGTTGAGCGCGGCTTCCCTGCCGTAGCGCAGAGTGTATGCGCCGACAACCGCCACCACCGCAAGAAAGAGTGCCGTGCGAAGGACTGCTTGCCAGGGAAAGGCGCGCGCCTGGGCGAAAAGCTGGTTTTCTTCCCACAGGGGAATTACCACATCGCGCAAGTTGCCGTCTCCAAGCCCGACAGGAGCAGTGGTAAATTGGGTGGACTCAAAATCAATCCAACCGAACTCGGGAACATAAAACTGCGTCCACGAGTGGGCGTGCGAAGTTGTTACTAATATCAAATCGTTAAAGGAGAATTCCTGGAGCAGCGGAATACGGCTTTGCAACACTGCTAGCCCCCGAAGGTGCGCGGGAGTCTGAAGGCCGTCGGCAGCAAGGTAGCCGGTAACAACCCGCGAAGGAATGCCTGCAAGCCGTCCCAAAAGGGCAGCGGTGTTGGAAAACTCAATGCAGGCGCCCTCACGTATAACAGTCAGAAAGCGTACCATATCGGATACCGAGATGTGGTTGCCCACGTTTACATCAGATACAAATATCTGTTTGCCCGTGTTTACGTCGTACTGATATTCGGAAAAACTCATGAGAATTGCCAATATCGTTTCCATATACTGGTTGCTTTGCCCATCCATAAAATACCCGCGCTGCCCTTCCCACGTTTTCATAGCTTGCTGAAGGTGGGCGCTGAATACCTGCTTGTCAGCATCATCCATCGGCAGTTCCAGATACTGCTGGAGCCTTGTTTTTTCCCACTCGCTTACATCCCGCACGGGGACATTTAAGAGGCGCAGGGGATCGCCAGGGTGAATACCGGAAACGCTGCGGTGAATGTAGCGGAAGGGTCCGGTGTTTTCGCTGAGAACGGTGGGGTTAACGGACAACGGGCGGTAGGGCAAAAACTTTTCCTGCACGGTGGAAAGAGCAAAGACCTCCCGGCTTTCCCTGCCTGTGTCGAACGAAGGCTCGCCATCAAACCACGTTACAAAAAAGCGCTGACTGGAAAGGCGGCTCATCAGTTCATCGGGGAACGGCATAAAGCCGTCAACGGGGTCAAACCGCGCCCGAATTGCGTTTGCCATGTAGACTGGTTCATCGGCGGAGGCTACGACCATCACGGTGTATTGATCTCTGGGACCGTCGCTGTCTCCCCTGTCCCGCCGCCCGCCTTGCCCCGGCCAGTTGTGTTCGCCAAGGGCGCGCAACGACGGATCGCGCCCGCCTGCATCGCCGGGGAGGGTTCTGCGCCCCTGCCTTCGCCTTGAGTCAAAATTGTCCCAGTTGTCGGCGTTCGGGTTGCTCTTTCTTTCCCGCCTGTCGGGGAGCAGGTTATCGATTACCGTGTTGCGGACAAAATCGGCGGGGAGGATGAGCAACGTCAGCACGAGGGCGCCAGCGGCGGCGATGCCGAAAATCGCTCCTTCGCGCCGGATGCCTTTTGAACTTGCGGGGTATAGGCAGAGGTATACAACTACGCTATGGCAGAGAAAAACCACTGCTGTCCACACGAGGATAAACTGGGTGATTCGCAAACTTTCCCCCGCGATTTCCTCCCCCGCGCGGGAAAATGCCAGGAGGCGAAAGCAGACCCACGCAAAGAAGAAGGGTTCGAGCGCGGAGAGTTTACCCCAGCGCGGGTAGTGGAACAGCAGCAGGGTGAGCGCAAATGCCGCCGCACCTGCACAGAACGGCGCAAAGGCGGCGGTGGAAATGCCGCCAGCCCAGAGCGATAAACCAGCGACAGGCACGAACGCGGCAAGGAGCTTGTTGAGGAGTTTTCCGCAGTGCGGCGCGTGCGACAGTGCGCCAGACATCGCGCGAGGTATCGCGCGAAATGGCACGCAGGGCGGCGGCAGAAATGCAATGAGCGCGGCAAGAGGGATTATCACAAACCACTGGGCAAGCCCAATGCGGTCGAAGGGAATAACGATTCCCGGGTGGGCAACTAACAGCAGCGCCGCGCTCAGGTAGAAAAAAAGGCGCAAGGAAAAAAGCACCCATAGCGAGTTCGGCAGGGAGGTGCGATTTTTCTTCATAGCGTGATCTCCGCGTAGTCAATCATCATCCGGCTGGCGCTGACGTTCACCTGCCACCGCTCCCGCCGCCGCACGAGCCAACGCGGGCGGGGAAAAAATCCGCCGCTGAAAAAACTCCGCAGGCAAAGGGTTTCCACGTCGGGATTTACTTTATTCGCAGCGCGTGCCGCAGTATCCCGAGCTCTGCCCCGATCCACGTTTTCCGCCAGGAAAAGGGAAACCGGGCGGTGTTGGTGCGCCGCAAGGAAAGCCGGCAGCGCGGTATCGCACGCGGTGGAAAAAACGTAGATTTCCCCGCCGCCGGAAGTCTCAGTCGGCGCGGCTTCCCCGCTGTCAGGCGGGCAAAATGGAATGGCGGCAAGTTCCTGTAAAAAAGCGGCGATTTCTTCATCGTCATGAAGTTCCCAGCTTTGCCCCGCACTGCGGATGCAAAACACATACGAGTCTTTTTCCTCCCGCGCCTTCCGCAAAAACCACGCAAGCCGCGCCTTTGCCCGATCCAAAAGCCAAAGCTCCGCAATTCCGGGAGAGCACCCGCCGTAGTTGCGGAAATGCACTTCGATTTGGGTTATCTTTTCCTGATTATCCGGGGAAATTCGGGTAATGAGCGTGTTGATGCGCCCGGAACTTTTCCAGTTGATGTCCCTGAAACGGTCGCCGGGGGCGTATTCCCGCATATAGTAGCGCTCTTCGTCATTGGCGTTTTTGTTCCGCCGATCCTCCGCGCCCGAAAGCGCATCGATTCGCAGGGGAATTGCGCGGCTGGCGGCACTGGAAACGCTGAGCGTCTGCTCCTGCTCACAGCCGCAGGGGAACGAAAAAAAGCCAAAAATATCCCGCAGACGGCACGACGTTTCGCCGCGGAAAAGCCCCCCGAGCGGAAACGCAATACTCAGCCGGGTGCTGGCATCATCGTCAGTGGTGGCGTTGGCAGTGCGGCGGCTTCTTTTCGGCGCGGAGGTTTCGGCGAACACGGCGCAACTTTGCCGTGCACCCTGCGGGAAAAAGCGCCCCCGCACAAGGAAATGAAGTCTGAAAAAAACGGGAACGTTGATACCCGGCGGCGGCGTTACCAGCCAGTCGGCTGCATCGGGGGCGATGGCAGCCCGCAACGGCGCGGGAATGTTCCACAGCGGCTCCAGCACGGCGAGGCGGCGGACTGCCCATTTTCCGGCGAGGAGCAACGCCGCCCACAAAAGCAACACCGCAAGAGAAAGCACAACCTCGTGGGCATTTCTGGCGGCAAGGGAACGCACCAGCACGACCAGCGCAATCGCAAAAACTGCAAAGCCCGGCACCGTACAATGCACATACTTTTTTTTGAACGCTTTAAACGCTTTTATCGTCATACTTCTTCTTTACTTATGCTCTATAATCTATTGATCTGTAAACCATACAACCTATATAACAATGTTCTGTTATAACAGTTTCATTCTCGGTTCTACCGCCGTCTTGTCCAAAATCTGCTGCAACGGCGTTTCAGGCGCAATTGACGGATCGCGCGTAACGATACGGTGCGCCATCGCCGGAATAAACGTCTCTTTGAGCAGGTCAATGGGAACGTAGTCCAAGCCCCGGCACAACGCCAGCGAACGCACAAGGCGGGAAAGCCTGACACCAGCGCGCGGGCTTGCCGGGCTTTCGATATCTGGGTGCGAACGCGTCTGCCGAATACAGGAAACGATGTACGCACTCACATCACTGTGTATCTGCACCGTATCAACCATTTTTTTCCAGTTGATAAGATCGCCTGAATCAATCACGCTTGAAAAACCCTCCCACGCATCCGTCCGCCCGTGTTTCTCAATA
>WQZT01000167.1 GCA_009780595.1 Treponema sp.
AACCCGCGTCCTAATGCGCGAAATACAGGCTTCTACAGATATAGCCGTTTATTGAATTGTCGGGGCGGGCTTGGCTAAACAGCGCGCGGCCCGTCCGTATTCCGGTAATCTTGCATAGCCGTCTCCGAAAACGGCGGCTATGCCAGCTCTGATTGCAACGCGGAAGCCGTCCCTCAGAGCGGCGGGGCGGTTCCACGCAATTACGCAGCTAAGGCGTAGTTGTAACTGTTGTTTTTGGCAGTTAAATTTTTGCTCAATCAGGAGATGAGCGCTCCACCTGCAGCCTGCACCTCGAACCGCACCAGTCGAAACCTGGGCACCCCCGCGCAGTAATTATGCGACTATCACAGAATTAAGTCAAGGGGTTGAATTAGCCGTTGGCTATTCACCGAGCATTTTCATTACTCCCAGTTGCACCTACTATTCTCTCCCCGTTCATTTCACTATACTAACAGCATGAGAATTGTAAGCTGGAACGTTAACGGAATACGTGCGGTGGAAAAGAAGGATTTTGTTTCGTGGATGCAGGCTGATGGTGCGGATATTGTCTGCCTTCAGGAGATTAAGGCGCAACATGACAAGCTTTCGCCCGCGCTTCTTGAGATACAGGGCAACGATGGTGCACCGTACCACGCATTGTGGGCGAGTGGGAAACGTCCCGGCTATTCCGGAGTGGCGATTTACACGAAAATTAAGCCTCACGATGTGAGGTTTTTTGGTATAGACGAGTTTGACGATGAAGGCCGGGTGCTGCAGGCGGATTTTGATGACTTTACTCTCATCAGCGCCTATTTTCCCAATTCGCAGGATGCGGGCAAGCGGCTGGATTACAAGTTGCGGTTTTGCGATGCGATGTTTGACTTGTGTGAAAGCTATCGCAAAGCGGGGAGGAACTTTGTCCTTGCGGGGGATTACAATATCGCCCACACGCCGATTGACCTTGCCCGCCCAAAAGACAACGAGAAAAGCGCGGGCTATCTGCCGGAAGAGCGGGCGTGGATGACCCATTTTACCCAGGCAGGGTATGTGGACACGTTTCGGCATTTCTCTCCGGGCGCAACCGGCTGCTACACGTGGTGGTCGTACCGCGCTGCCGCCCGCACGCGGAATGTGGGCTGGAGGATCGATTACTTCTGTGTGAATCCGGAGTTTCTTCCGGCGGTTGCCTCCTCGGTGATTAGACCGGATGTTTTAGGCTCCGATCACTGCCCGCTAGAAATTACCCTTAATTTGTAGATGGGAAACGGAAAACCATGAAAATTAAATATAACGCGCCGACTGTTCTAACGTTTGCTTTTATCAGTGCCGCAGTGCTTATGCTTTCGCAGACGGTGTTGCACGATCTCACGGGGCAGTGGTTTTTGGTTCCCGGCAAGGGTAATTTTTCCCCTGCCAATTTCAGAAACTGGATGACCCTTTGTACCCATGTGCTGGGACACGCGAATTGGCCACACTTAGTATCCAACTTTGCGTTCATTCTGCTTATTGGCCCCATTCTTGAAGAAGTCTACGGCTCGTTTTCACTGTTGATAATGATTATCATAACTGCGCTTGTTACCGGAGTCCTGAACGTGCTGTTCTTCAGTTCGGGGCTTTTGGGCGCGAGCGGCGTGGTGTTTATGATGATACTGCTTGCATCTTTCACGAACTTCAGCAAGGGGGAGATTCCGCTCACGTTTATCCTCGTTCTGCTGTTATATTTGGGGAGAGAGCTTTTCGATTCCTTCGGGGGCGGTGCAGCTGGTGCGGCGAACGGCAATATTTCGCAATTTGCCCACATCGTTGGCGGCTTTATCGGAAGCCTCTTCGGGTTTCTGCGGAAAGGCCCGCTGTAAACACACTGGTAGCGCCCTACCCTATTTCCCGCTGTTTGCAAGCCACACAGCCTCGCCTATTTTCCACTGGAACGAGTACCGCCCGTCTCCGCTTGACAGCGGGCGCAGTGCGAGGTTTGCCGTGTATGCGGCGCGGAACGATAGCTCTGGAGCTTGCTGTGGCGGCGGCAAAGGTGGCGGCGTTTCACCTTCCGCAAGTACAGCCGCGCATAAAACCGGCGGCACACACAGGGAGAGAATCTTTTCCCGCGCCGTTTGAGGGAAAAAGCTTTCATTGAGGGCAAGGTTTAGGCTTAATCCGAAGAATGCGCGGGGGGAAAATGTTGCGGGTGCACGGTGGCGGGCAAGGGCAGTTCCGGCGGTGCGGATTTTCCCGCTTGCATCGGCGCTGGCGGCATGTGCGCGGATAGCGGCGGAAAGCTCCTGTAGCTCGGCGCGGCGTAACGGGCGGGACAGCAGGGCAAGCGGCGCGGCGGCGGGGAAAGAATGCGCCCCGTGCCATCCGGCGGCGAAAAGCTTTCTCCGGTAATCCTCCAAAGGTTTAAGAGAATCTCTGTGCGGGACGAAAATAACGTAGTGGGAAATTCCTGTAACGCTCGCTTGTGTATCCAAAAAATTTTTCCTATGGTATAGTTGTGCGGTACGCTCATTGTACAACGAAAATACTCGCTGGCTCAACACAGTGCACAAGGAGTAGTGGCTCTATGAAAAAATTAACGCGCGGTCATGTGATTGGTGGATTTTTGTTTGCTGTTCTGTGCGTGATTATGGTTATAAAAATCTCATCAGTTTTTGCACTTCGCGCAGACAGTGGAATTGCCCGGCAAAACGGGGCAAACGGCTATCACAATTCCCCCGCTGTGCAAACCGCGCCCGCAGCGCCCGTTTTTTACAGCAACTTCCCACTAGAGCTTGCCCTTACCCCAATTCCCGCAGACCCGTGGGACATGCTGGTGCGCCCGGTTGAAACGTGGCGGGACAGCCGCTTTGAGCTTTTCAGTTGGGACCGCTTTCCCGAACTGCTGCTAATGGACATCTCCACCCAGAAAATCCAGGATCGGCTGTTAAAGCGGATGGCGTTTTTCGTGGAAAAAGCGGGTTTTCGCGGGCGTGTTTGGCGCGATGAGGACATCGCGCACCGGCACGCTTGGAACGCCCACAATTATCAGGCGCTGGATTTGGCGGTTTTTTTCCAGTATGCGCGCGACAACGATTTTCCCCTTCTCGATGAGGAGTGGGAACTGGAGGCAATTCTCCTCAGCTCAGGCGTGTTGCAACTTGACGCGGCGGCGCGACTTGTTCCCGGCAATGGGGCAATTCTCTCCCTGTCGCGGGAATCAACTCCCGCCCTCCGCACGCGCTTTATGGCGCACGAGATGTTTCACGGCCTTTTCTTTATCGATAGCGACTTTCAGAAATTTTCCCGCCAGCGCTGGGAAGCTTTCCCTGAGCATACAAAAAAATTCTTCATTGCGTTTCTTGATATTCTAACATACAGCACCGATTACGAGTATCTGGTTATCAATGAGTTTATGGCGTATATGCTCCAACTTCCGGCATCGCAAGCGTCGTGGTACTTTGGGCAACACTTGTCCAACCGCCTGTACAACGAAGGCTTCGGGCATCTGCTCCCGGCACACTACCAAATGCGAGACGGAATGCGTTTCTGGCCGGAGATTGCCACCATCTTTACCGCCGAAGCCGAAACCTTTTCCCGCTATGTCAACGAACGCTGGGGCTTAGAGGCCGGCAGAGTCTGGAAAACGCGGTAAACGCGCCGCAAAACTCCCCAGAATAATCGCCGCAGGCGGATTATTCCGCTTACCTGCGTAACCCTGGAATCGCTGGCAAACCGGGCAAACCCGGCACGGCGGGCAACTGGGGCGCGATACTGTCAATCAAGTTCCCGGCAGCTTGCCGCGCCGCCTCTTCTGCGGCAGTTCTCAGCCGCTCTTCAAGTTCGTTCCGTTTCCCGTTTAGTATATTCGTCAGACTGCTTACCGCCGCCTGATCGCCCCGTACCGCGCTGTACAGCAAGCCCATTTCTTCCTTACCAACAAACGGCACAGATTCCACGAACTGGTCTATCCGTTCCTGCAATGCTTTTTCGAGCGCTTCTTCGGCTTGCCGCGCGTACTGGCTGGCTATCCTTTTGGCGGCGTCCATAAAAATATCGCCAAAGTTTGTCGTTACCGAAAAGTTATCCTGCCCGTCAAGGACATGCTCGTAATTGATACCGAACTGCACGATCTCAACCTGCGCGACAGCTTGCGCTACGGCATTGGTAAACGAGTTCGACGGGTTTTCAAGCCGCGCCTGGACAAAAGAGATATTCC
>WQZT01000168.1 GCA_009780595.1 Treponema sp.
TATCGCCTCGATGTTACCCTGGGCTTTTTGGGCGCGCGCAAGGAGCAACAGCGATGCGGCATTCCCTTCGAGTGTATGCGGATACCGGTTCAAGGCTTCCTCGCTTTCCGCGTATCGTTCCATCGCGTACAGAACCAGCGCGTGGTTAAAAGCGCCGTCAGCGCTTTCAGGAACAAGCGCCAAAACCCGCAGGTACAAAGCTTCCGCTTTCTCAAAATCCCCGTTGCTAACGCGGGAATAGGCGGCAGCCCTCAGCGCCATCACGTTGTCCGGGTCGCGGCGAAGGACACGCTCAAAATACACAGCAGCTTCTTCAAAGCGCCCGGTTTCAAACGCAATCCTCCCCAAGTTGTACTCTGAAGCCGTCATCGTGCGGTCGGAAACGAGCGCGCGGTTAAGCCAGGTTTCTGCATCCGCAAACCTGCCGAGATCGAAAAACGCCATTCCTATGGCGAAAAACTCCTCTGCTTGCACCTGCCCGCGCCGGGACGCGCAGGAAGAAACCACCAGCGTGGCACACAGCAGCAGGAAAAGCAACCGCCCTGCCCCGCCGCCCCGCTTGTGAATCACACTTCCCCCCGTGTAAGAACGGTGTCCTCGACCTCCCGAAGTTGCGCCCGGTACAGCCGCGCAATATTAGAACCGTAATCGGCAACAAGCTGGATGATATTTCTCGGCTGCTCGCCATCCTTGCCGTTGATCCTGTCCCCCGCATCGCCCAAGCCCGGCATAATGTACGCATCTTCGTTCAACATCGGATCCATCCACAACGTGTAAACATCGCAGTTATCAAGCGCCCGCACCGCACGGAGCGCCCCCTTCAGCGCCGCAATCACGTTAAAAAACTGGATAGACTTAGGCTTAATCCCCATATTTAAGAGGTACCTGATAACCGTTACAAGACTTCCGGCAGTTGCGTTCATCGGATCGGCAAAAATCAGGTCTTTCCCCTCCAGTGAATGCGGGTCGAAATACGAACGATCCAAGTCCAGAATATATTCCATATCGTTTTCGCGTTTTGCATCGTTGCGGCGGATTTTGAACAACGCAAACGGCGTAACATAGCCGTGCGAAGAATATTCCTGTATTTCCTTACTCATAATCATCGAAGGCAGCAACGCCCCCCGCAGCATAACGCACATAACGGTGTTTTCGATTTTTTCATCGATATTCGTAATTTTATGAACCGCAAAGTTTTGCACAGGGTCGGTTACCGGAGTTTTCACGATGAGGTAATTTTTAGTCAACCCCGCCGTTCCCCCGTAGGCAAGTTTGAAAAGCATCTCGTAGGCGCGTTGAATATAGTAGACAAATTCCTCGTTTTCAGTTTGATGGTCGCGAAGTTTGGCAATAACGCGCGATGCTTCAGGGTGGTTTTCCTGCGGAGTCTGAAAAGAATACACATGCAACCGCTTTTCCGCCTTACACAACTGCTGCATCAGCGTTCCCATTTCGTTAAAAAGCCGGATAAGCGTCTCTTCCTCGCGCTTTTTTTCGTCGACAACCCTGCTTTTATCCAAAACGGAGTAGCTCGTCATTACCTCTTTATACAACGCGCCCATCCGGTCGATGTAATCCCGGTCGGACGGCGTAAGGTAGCCATCCAATGCGTCAGCTTTAAGGACCACTTGATTCATGTTTTTAGTATACCACAGAACGCCCGTTCCCGCCAAGAACCGGAAACTGGCGGCTTACATCAAATTACCGAGCCTTTTATTTGCTATTTAGAGTTAAAGCTTTAATTTGTCCAGCACCAGAGCCTTGAAACTCTTAAAAGCGTCAAAGGGCTCCAGCGCCAGCGCTGCCTCGCAATCCCCCAGTGCCTGAGGGTAATCCTCTAAATGATAATACACCTGAGCGCGGCGGTACAGGCAGTATGCCTGATAAGGGTTTACCGTCAGAGAAAGGTTAAACGCATCGATCGCCTGAGGATACCGCTTCAAAACAGTGCAGACAATCCCCTTGTAGTACGCCGCCTTGTACGATTTGGGGTCGAGTTCCAGCGCCTGTGAAAAATCAGAAATCGCCTCTTCGTACAGGGAGCGGGTAAAATACGCGATACCTCGATGCTTGTAAATAAGAGAGCTGACATTATCTACAGGCTTCATATCCAGAATACGGGTATATATGGCAATAGCTTTTGAAAACTGGTTCTTGTTATGGGCAGAAAGAGCTTCAAGGAGCAAATCATCGATATTTTCCAAAGCAAGCGAGTCAGCAGTGGGCGGGGAAAGGCGGTCATCCGGCACAATACCAGGTGGCGACGAAGTAAAGACAAACGCATCCGCAGTCTCCTCGATTTTCTGGAAAAACGAATCCCGCCGTTTCCTTATTTCACCGTTGAGCCGCTGCTGGTACCCGCGAATTTCCTGAAAAACAATATCCGCAAGGAAAAGACTGGCGTTTACCGCTGCGAGCTTGCGCCGCAAAGGAGTATCAAAGGGAGCAAACTCAGTTTTGTAAATCAGTTCGTGCTCCACCTCCGCCCACGCATCTTGCATAATCGTGCGAATCTGGATTTCAGCGGTTTTGCAACAAGGCAGCGATTGCCCTTGCATATCTTCCGGCACATTAATTATGAGGTGCAGAGAATCGTAGCCAAATTCCCGCAGGTTATACTCCATTGCCTTACGTTCCACATCGATGATGCTTAGTTTCTCGCGTAAAAGTTTTTCAACCTCTGCAATATCTTCTATAAATAGGCAAATGATGCGGATACCAATTACATCGTTTATTTGTGTCGGGTCAAGCCCATCTTTCACATAGCGAATATATTTTTTTGAATAACTTTTAAAAGACTTTATTCTTCCCTTTACGCGGGGAGCTGGAGACAAAGGCGACAGGGCTTGCTGAACGAAAAGCTCCAGTTCGTTGACAAGTGAGGAACGCGCAGGAAACAGTTCCTCGTAACCTTCACGAAAACTATTGTGCCATGATTGTGAATCTGCGCCGTTCTTTTCTTGCGAAGCAGTTATATCCATAAACTTCTGAATATCCTTTCAAAAAAAAATCCGATCCTTAAACCGCTCACGGTAAAAAGATCGGACTTTCAGTACTACAACGGGCTAACCCCGGTTCGTTTCATTACGGAGTGGGTGTAAAGCCATACCTTTCATAGTTATCGGCTCCGTGCAACGGATCCCAATTCGCCCTTGTCTGTTTCTGGGCATCGACAAAGCGGAGGATCTGGTTCTGACCAAAGCGCTCCATTTCAAACAGGCGTCGTTGGGTTTCGCGATCGCGGACAATGCCCCACAACGCTTCATCATCAACATCCCTGTCAACATCAAGAACCGCAAGGTCATAGATGACTGTTACGTCTTTGAAGTAGACAACGAAATCACCGCCCTGATGGGAAGCATCCCGGTCAATCCTAAAACCACCGAAGGTCAGGAAAGGCATCGCATTCGGATACAGGGGGAAGAGTCTCAGATCACGGTGGCGCACTTCAAAAATGTACTGCGGGTTGTTCCAGATGAGCTCGCCCCACCCGTCAAAGTTGAGCTGACCCATATTTACGATCTTCTCGTTGCCATCCTGATCGTAGAGAATCAGGTGCAGGCGGTGGGGGAAATTAAGCCCGTACACCTTAACCTGAATCGAGCGTATTGTCCCGACGTTCCTTAATACTCCGAACCCTTCCTCAAAGCGGGTTGGACCGGAGAAACCATTGCCTGACGGTGTAATATTGCCGTTATCATCAATATCAGCCATCGGCTCAAATGCCGGAATGGCAAACGGCGGCTTGACGACTGCGTTTGAGAAAGCGGCAGTAAGCGGGAAGTGAATCCTCGCGCCCAGTACCGTACCGTGCTGTGTTGACGGTGCCTCTCTGGCGAACGAGCGCGTTACATTGGAAATTGTACGGGCAGAAGAGTTCAACTCCACGTTCCAATTCTCGATGGCCAAAGAAGTCCGCATCAGAGCCCTCTGCCCCGGTGTGAAACTGGCACCCGCTGTCTGAGCAAAATCCATTACGGTCCGGCGGTTTTGATTAGGCCATGTGTCCTGATCGTTTTCATCAGCAGGTATGCGAATATCCGCCCCCAACTGGGTAAAATCGATAAGAACCGTTTCATTGGCGACTAGCGTCCCAAAAGAAAACATCGCCACAGCAAGAAGAATGATAATCCGTTTCATTCAAAGCTCCTTTCAACTACTAA
>WQZT01000169.1 GCA_009780595.1 Treponema sp.
AGGGAGCTGCTGCGGCAACTCGCCACTTGAAAATATTCACCCCCGACTTTTGCGCGGCTTTCACATATTCAACTTCGCCCAAATGCGAAAGGAAAAATGCGAACGGCGAATCCGGCGTCAACGCGGTATCATCAAGCATTTCTTCAAGATCGATAAGCGAACCAAGTTCCGCAATGCAGCGGCTTAGCACCGCATCGCTTTCTTCGGAAACTGTTTCCATATCAAGAAAATCGCGGCGGAATGCAAAATAGTATTTCCGCACATCGGAAAAGTTCTCCGAGCCGATCAGCGCACGGATGCGCTCTTTGAGTTTTCCATAATACGGGCGCAAATCCTTGCTGTCGTAAGCGCTTTCCTTAAACGCCTCGTCCCAAATGTCAACGGTTTTCCCGTTGTGCTTGTAACTGGAAACGCAGTTGTACTTTATACCAAAACTGACAAGCGCCTTATTTTTCACCCGCTCCTTCCACGGGATCTGATCGTTAAGGAGCAGCGCCTTCAAACTTGAAAACGAAAACTGCGAAGCGGCACATTCACTCGCCAACGCGAAAAGCCGCCCAGCGCCAGTTTCCCCCAACTTCTTGCCCGCGCGGCGGACAACGGGAATGCAGCGTAGCGCAAACTCCCGCAACAGGTACGGCTCAATCTCGCCGAGTTCGGGAACGCTCACCGCCATTTCCTCGTAGGGAACACCTTCTTCGTTGTGGAGCCTGTGCAGTTCCATCACCGCGCTACGAATCTCCTCGCGAGCGGATTGGTAGAGCACCAGTCCCGCGCTCGGCGCGTTAAGCGCGGCGTTTATACGAAAAAAGCGCGGCGCTTCCAACAGAGCATCGTACTCAGAAAAATCTTCGATAAGTTCGGGGAAAAATATCGCGTACCGTTTTGATCCGGCGCGGATTTTTGCCTCTTCCCACGATGGCTCAAAAAGATTGTAGCGTTCCAGAAAAGCGGCGTATTCTTTTTTAACGAGGGCGAAATCTTCGTCCTCCGAATCAGGCGCAATGCTCCGGCTTAATTTTTCCCACAAGAACAGCGATGGCAAAAGCCCCGCAATAAACGGCGCGAAAACTTTGCCGCGCCGTGCGTATTCAGGCGGAACAATCGACTTGAAAAAAACGCTTTCGGCATTTTTGCGTATGAGCGATTCGGCGAAGAGTTTGCGTATCAACGCCGATGAAGGACGACGCTGTGTATCCTTTGCGCGAACAACATCTTCCTTGAAACGATCCCACGCAAGAAAGCGATCTGCCGCAACCGAGCGGGCAATTCCCAGCGTGCAGGTTTTTCGCGCCCAGCGGCTTGCCGACACCTGCGATGGAAACACAAAGAACACGTTGCTGTCAGCAATGTGTTCTTTGATCGCCTGAATGACGACGTTCATTCAGAGTTACCTTTTTCAGGGTTGGATTTTTTCGGCGCAAAGATGGCGGCGAGATTACGGTTGCACAATTCCAAATCAAATTAGCCGGGGTAAAACTCTGCGCCCAATTCCTGCCGCGCATTCAAACGCTCAACATCGTTTCCGCCTTCCAGCGCGAAAACGATCCGTTTGAATTTCAGCGGCCCGTTGATAGACTCAGGCGGAGCAGCACCCGCTCCGGCGACACAGCGGACAGGTTTGCTCGCGGGACTTTCGTGGCGCGAAAGGAGCATAATTCGCACGTTCCACGTTTCCCCATATTCGTAACGCAGTTCAGAAACATTCCGCTCCTGAATATTTTTGATAGTCATCGCTCCATCTGCTTTTTCACCGCTATCAAAAACAAACGTGAAGTCCTGCATTTCGCGCCACAAAAAAACAGCTTGAATAATCCGATGAAGATCGTTCAACGTGTAGTTCTCATCAACGACAATTCTGCGCCAGACATCAACGCCGCCTATACTCACCTGAATCAGATGCTCGCAAACTTCCGCCAGATTTACGCCGGGACGAATTACCGTAAGTTTATTCCGCCGCCAGCTATCCAGCGCATCATCAATAAGCTCCTTGATATCCTCGTACGTTTCGAGCATGCTGTCGAGCGAACTGTCCATCACCTCAAGCTCCGTTTCAGGCGGGCTTTGATCAACGTTGAGATCTTCCAGCACATACGCCGTGTGGCTCTGTATCTGCGAAAGAATTATAAACGTATGGCGGGGAAGCCACGAAACATCAATGTCGCCCTTGCCCAGCCGCGCGGCAAGACTTATCACCGCCGTGTGCAGCTCCGCGATGCGTGATCGAATCGGTCCCATTGTTGTATCGGCAAACGAACTGTAATATGCGCGGAACTCATCAAAAATATCTTCGATATAAAAAGAAATCGTATTCCAATCCCGCCCGTTGATTTCAATGCCCGGCGGCGCAAGGCGCTCTATAACGGCGGATGCGTCAGTTTCGCCCCGGAAAAGAGCATCCCGCACATAGGACTGCACAACGTACTCGGAAACGGGGATTTTGCAGTTGCGAAGGATTTGCTCGACTTGCGTTTGATCGGGGTTGCTACTGCCGCCTTCAAGCCCTTTGCGGTCAGGGATTTCGCGCCCCGCATACCAAAAGCGGCTTTCGATGCCGTAGGCGGCAGTTTCGACCTTTTCGGTTTTTTGATACAAAAACTCTTCGAGGGAGTACGCCGGTAGCTCGCGCATTCTCGGCGGCGCGTACCAATATGCGTAAGCAAGCTGCTCCTCGGTACACGACGCAGTCCCCACGTTGCTAAACGCACGCGAGAAACCCTCTTCGGCGGCATCAAGCCACTGTTGAAGTTCCGCCTCGCTCCACTGGTCTTTCCCGATTTTCGCCAGCGAGAAAGCCCCCGTTTTCCAGTCCAGCGTTCGCACCGCCAAACGGTCGCCGGGAACAAACGCCATCTCTCGGTACATGCTCCGCATATCCAGCGTTTTGACAGAAACTTCAGCCGGGTCGTCGTACGGGTCGCTGTTAAACGCCGCCTCGTTTACCTCGTTATCCCGCGCAACGTACTGAGGCGCGTACTCCTCGCCAAAGACAGCATAAAACGGGTAAAACTCCTCCGGCGCACCTTCGCTGGTGGTACACGGAACGATAGCGCCCTGCCAGTAAAATGAGTACTCTTGCGGAAGCAGCGCGGCGTTGGCAAAAGGAACGCAGCGGTGGCCGGGAATAAGGATGCCGTTCAGCAGTTCCAGCCGCGTGGGGCTGATAACAAACGAGAGCGGCTGAAAAAAACCCCGCCGCGACACCCAGCGGTTTTCCCCCACAGGAAACGCCAAATTGCGGGAGTTGATAGACGCGGCAATTTCCATCGCCAGGTGGCTAACCCGTGACGGCTCGTTTTTCCGCACATAGTTAACAATATCGTCAAGCTCAAACGGCTCCACCGCATTGTCGAGAAATTCGTAAATGGCTTCTTCCTGGTTTGCTGTCATCTGCGCTACTGTGATTATGCCCCGAATACAGGACTTTCGCAAGGGCGTATGGTGGGTAAAGTTAGCTCAGCAGACTTTATCTATGGTTCTTTGTAACACAACAGGGAAAAAACGTGCATATTACTTGATTTGCATTAGTAAGGCATTTTATAGTAATATCGAGGTACAATATGGCTGAAACTATCATCAATGAAACAACACAGCTCGATTATGATATTTATAGTGAAAAAATCAGGCGGAATTATGCCACAGAATAGCCAACATCGAAGCGGGCATTAATCTCAGCATTCACAATTTAATGGAGATAGAGAATAAAAATTGAAAGTTAAAAGAATGGCTGTCTAGACTCAGGAAGAAATAGGACACTCGCCACATGGTAGAATGGGTTAGCACAAACTCATCTATCAGGAGGAAGCGTCATAAAAGGACTTATCGGGTGCCCAACGAGAATTATAACAGTAATCCCGCACGTGAGGAAACTGGCGCGGAGGCAATCAAAAGAGCTTTCGGTGAAAGCGAAGTTCAGGCTTAAGATATTCGACTGGTATTACCAGAAATCACCAGCGCTCTCTATCACAAGAATAAGGAATGCACCCCTGCCCTGCCGTCATTTCGGCATTCACCGTTCGCTGTTTTACTACTGGCTGAAACGCTATAACAAACAATACCTTCAGTCCCATGAAAACAAAAGCCGCGCCCGCACAAGCAAGAGAAAGCCTGAGCACTCTCAGGAACTTGTATCTCAAGCAAGAAGCATCAGAAAGG
>WQZT01000170.1 GCA_009780595.1 Treponema sp.
GCGCCGGAAAAGTACCGTGATCGCGGTGCCACGCAATATCCATCGCTTGCCCCAAGTGAAGCGCGCGCATGTGAGCCGCCCACGCTGTCCAAATCCGCTCCTTGACAGCACCGCTGCCGCCGTTCCACGTCTGAAGGCACGCCAGCGGCAGAAAGTACAAGAAAGAACCGCCGTTCAGCGCCGTGTCCACGCCGTACAGCAGATGCGCCGCGGGCTTTCCCCGCCGCGTGTCGGAATTATCCTCGATGTCGTCGTGAATGAGGCTGGCGTTGTGGGGAAACTCTATCAGCGGCGTCAGGGGCAAACAAGCCGCCGCCCCACGTTCGCCAGCGACACTTTCGGCGGCAAGGAGCATAAGCAGCGGCCGCCAGCGTTTCCCGCCGCGGTTCACCAAATCCCAGCCCGGCCGGGTGAGCGTTGCCGCCAGCTCCGCCGGAACTTGCCCCGCCGCACCGAACGCCATTTCAAGCCACGCGGCATCGGGATTTTCCGGCAACCACGTTTCAAGAACCGTTTCAATTTTTTCAAGCCGTTGAGTATACTGAACATCCATAGCAAAAAATTATCGCACAACTTGCCGTTTCAAGGAAGTGGCAAGCGCCAATGCCTGAAAATCAACTTTAGATTTTGACAAATTCTGCCGATATTGTAACAATTGTATATTGAAACTTGACAGGTATTACGAGACAGTGTTATAGTAGTCAATATTATAGTGGTATTCTTGATGTTGTGCTTCAGCGATCTGCTTCAAAGGTGAAAATACCTCGGTGAGTTATAGTTATATAAGACAGAGTAGAAGGGCAGCAGAGTGTTGCAGGGAAAAAATCCTGGATGCGCGAATGTTATTCGCGCATCCATTACAAGGGTTTAAAAAATATTTTTCAACACGTAAGGAGATCGGAGTATGAAAAAGAAATTGCTTTATGGATGGCTCGTAGCGGTAACAGCACTTGCCATGGTGTTCGCAGCGTGCGGAGGCACCCCCAGTGGCGAGATTGAAGGGGTGGTTAGAGGTCCGGCCTCGCTCGAAAGAACGAAACCGGCGACATTTGAGTTTATCAGTGATGATACTGCTGGTGTGGTGTGGACGCTTGCGGGCGCTGACACTGCCGGTAAACATGGCGCAGATGGCACCAAACTTACAGGAGAATCGACCCCAAGTGTAACCGTTACACTTGGCAAGTACGAACCTGCCGAGAAGCTTACGCTCGTTGCAACGAAGGGCGCTCAGACGTTTGAACACACGTTCACAATTCCCGCCAGCACGTGGGAATTTAGGATTGCAAATCTTGCCAACTCTCTGGAACGCGATGAATTCAGCACATTCAACGTTAGCTGGGACGCCGACAAGAACCCCGGTGTAAAAAGGATGGATCTTACCTTCGAACCTGATAGTAACGTTGTTAACACAGGGACATATTTTTCTGCCGGTGCGGTTACTGAGAATAATGGTACTTTTACTCAGAGCTACAGGGTGTACATTGATAGTAGCCAGGCCACAATGAACGTAAATGGTGCTCAGGGAATGCCTGTAGTTGCCAGGTCTCGCTCTAACAGGACGGTCTCACAAGATCTTTATGGTTTGAGTGGTGCCCCTGTTGGGCTGACTGGGACCCAGAGCTATAACGGGTTTGCGGTTATTGACGGTGGAAACGAGCATACCCTTGCTATTACATATACAAAGGCCGGAGCCGGACGGCTTTGGACGTGGGGAAGAAACGACAAAGGACAGCTCGGCTTGGGGTTTGCGCGGTCAAGCGATGTCAAGAGGCATACTGCTCCTACACCGGTGGACGATGACATCAGTTGGAGAAAAGCAACCGGAGCTGAGGCTTCGAGCGCTGGTATATCCGAGAACAATCGGTTGTACACTTGGGGATGGGGAACATACGGAAATCTTGGACATGGGGATACATCTGATTATCACCGCCCGAAGCTCGTCGTGATGCCTGGTGATCGTGATCCGAATCCGGATGATGCTGACGACAAAGGGGACTATTTCCAGTGGGTGAGTGTTGTTCAGAGTCAGGATGCGACCATGGCGATTTCCATGGGTGCTGATGGTAAAACACTGGCGGCGGGAACTGGTTCAATTCCTTCTAGAATAGAACTAACCACCGGGAAGTTGTATGCGTGGGGCAACAACAGCAGCGGGCAACTTGGGCTGGGAGATAAGAAAACCCCCATTACTAATAGGAAGCCGCAGGAAGTGTCAGGTGGAAAAAGCGACTGGAAGCGGGTTTCTCTCGGATATAATCATGCAGTGGCTATCGATGCCGCTGGTGATCTCTATACATGGGGTGCAAACAGTAGAGGGCAGCTCGGTCATGGGAACAAAAATGATTCTTACCATGTACCTACGAAAGTGAATCTTGAAACGGGCAACTGGAAGGTGGTATACGCTGCGTGGGAATTCACCATTGGTATTACTAAAGATGGCAAATTGTACTCATGGGGTTCTGCTGATAATGGTGCTCTCGCGAGGTCGGTTGCCGACGGTGATTCTGCAACACCGACTGAAGTTGCGCATCCAGTACAAGGGAAAACATGGTGGGATATTAAGTTGAACGCGCAAGCCCGCCAAGTGCTTGCACTTGATGTCGATTATAAACTGTACTCATGGGGATTCAACCAGTTCAGCCAGCTTGGCCGCAACAGTGCCGATGCGACCAATAACAGCGACGCGGCACTAGCAGGTACAGCCAAAGCGTACCACCATGTGGTAATGCAGGTTCATGATAGTAGCGGGTTGCCTTTAGCTGATCTCACCAACACTGGCGGCTGGTCAAGCCAGGCAATTAAGCGTCTGCCTGGTAATGCAGACAACGGTACAATTTGGGCATGGGGTGATAACCGCCATGGTGGATTAGGGTATCCTACCACCGATAAAGATGCCAGAGACAACTGGAAGCCTACGAAGGTTGATTTTACTCAAGACTGGCAGTCGTTTATTCCATCAACAAACCCGTAATAGCGGTTTGAGGTGAGCGGGTTGCAAACGTGCCACCCGCCGCCTTGTGCAAATACTGAGAAAAACTGTGCCCTCTGCGGTTATGTGCCGCAGAGGGCTTTGTGCCCTTAACAAGGAGGTTTTGTGAAAAAGATTATTTTTATTTTATCTATTGCTGTTTCCCTTCTTGTTGTTTTCGGATGCCCGGCTGTTCTGACAAATCCCAATAAGTCTGCTTTTGTTGAGCCTTTGTCCGGTGAAGTTGGGCTGAATGGCACTCCTGCATTTCGAAGCACGCTGACTGCGAATATTTCCGGGTTAAGCGGGAATGCTTTTTCTTACCAATGGATGCGTGTTGATCCGGAAGGCAAAGCCTCTGTTCCTATTGCGGGTGCAGACGGTTCGAGTTACACAATCCGAAGCGCGGATATACGAAACCGCGTGTCTGTTGTGGTTACGCAGCCGGCTACCGGGGCATCAATTGAAGGCGGTCCAAGCCCGCTGGTGTATGACCCGGAGAAACCTGCTTTATCGGGAAGTGTAACGATTTCAGGTGGCTCTTCGCCGATGCCGGGTTCTGTGCTGACGGCAGATGTCAGTAATTTGACAGGTGATGGGGCTACGTTTTACACATGGAGTCGGGAAGGCATTACTGTCGGTATTGATGTTTCGTACACGGTTAAAGATTCCGACATGGGAAAAAAGCTGACACTTGTTGTTGTTAAAGCGAATAATTCGAGCTCTGCAACCGATTCAACTGGGATGGTCGGAGGTCCACTTCCTATGCCCAATCCGATTCTGCCGATAGAACCGGGAGGGGGGGGGATTAATCCAAGTAATACGGACACCAGCCCGAGCCGTGCTGCTCAGCGATTTACTACCTTGGTGTCTGGTCAGAATAAATATGAGGAATTTTTTCCAAATAAGGATGATTTTTATGCTTATAGCGAATTGATAAAAGCTATACGGCAAATGGCTTATATTCAATTGAGGATTTCGACGATATATGATTCAAATATTATGTTCTCAAGCTGGCTTTTATACGTTGAGCGAAATGATAAAAGTGAGGGTAATGACTACCAGCTTATTTATGATAATAGTAATGGTCAACTTTCAAATATGGACTCGTCATGGAGTAGTGGGAATGGTACAAACACAACTATTGATTTTGGTAATTTTTTGTACGATCCGGTTA
>WQZT01000171.1 GCA_009780595.1 Treponema sp.
AGTAGTACCCATGCCCGAGCGAGTGCCCGATGGTAAGCCCCCGCGAGGGGAACAGTTCCCGTGCTGCAACCGCCAGCAAGAACGCCAGCGAATGGCGGTAAATCGAAGCGCCGTCATGGCTTTCCAGCAGCACGGGTTCAAGCCGCGCGTTGATTTCAAGCGGCGCTGAAAGCGGCAGGATTTCGTTGTTTGCCTTCACCGCCGCAAGCGGGGAGGAAAGTGCGCCAAAACGCTCAGCGAGCGTTTCGATGATTGTCCCGGCAGGGCAGGTAATCGCCGCCTCGCCGTTCGCAGTTGGTATCAATACCCGAATATCGTGTTGCATTATAAATCTCCAAGATAGTTTTTAATAAGTTCGATCTTTAAAGCCTGTAACCGCTCGGTTATAGAAACCTTGTACAAGTGCGGGTTCAAAAGGCGTTTGTAACTTTGGTCGAACGTGTCCAGCTCCTGACGCACCTTTTCCCGAATCTGGGGCAACGCGGGCGTTGGCGCAGTCTGCTCGCCGTTGTGCAAGTGCCGCGTCAAAAGCGGGCGGGCGCTGCCTTCGATGGTGTGCGAAAAACGGCGGTAATCTCCCGACGGGTGCCGGAAGGAATAGGTCTTGCCCGGCTCGATATTATCCGGCTGCGCGGGATCTTCCAGCGCAAGCACATCGGCAACGCACATCCCCTGCGCGTCGGTAATCCGCCACACCTGCTTGACTCCCGGGTTGGTGGTTTTTTCCGGGTTGTCCGAAAACTTGATCCGCGCCGCGAGGTTTCCCGCGCGGTCATCGCTGGCGGCGAGTTTGTACACCCCAGTAAACGCCGACTGCGTTCCACCGGTAACCAGCTGCGTTCCCACGCCCCACGAATCTATCGGCGCGCCCGCATCCGTCAGCGTTTTGATGATCGACTCGTCAAGGTCGTTAGAAACCGAAATGCCAGCATCGTGCAACCCCGCCTCATCAAGTTTATTTCTTACTTCCATAGAAAGGTAGTGTATATCCCCTGAATCAAGGCGCACACCGAATTTCCGCCCCTGCGCGGCAAGGCTTTTGCCCACTTTGATGGCGTTCACGATCCCGCTTTTCAGCGTGTCGTATGTGTCGATGAGAAAAATCACGCGGTCGGGGTATAGATTTGCGTAGGCGGCAAACGCCTCTTCTTCGCTCGGCCACGCCATTATCCACGAGTGCGCCATCGTTCCCAGCACGGGAATGTTGAACCGCTTTCCGGCAAGCACGTTAGACGTGCCGCTTACCCCGCCGATAAACGCCGCGCGGGAAGCCGACAGTGCGCCATCTGTCCCCTGAGCGCGGCGCAGTCCAAACTCCATCACCGAACTCTTGCCCGCCGCAAGGCAAATCCGCGCAGTTTTCGTTGCGATAAGACTCTGGAAATTGATGGTGTTCAGCAGCATCCCCTCGATAAGCTGGCATTCGATGAGACCGCCCTCGACCCTCACAAGCGGCTCGTTGGGAAAAACGACCGTTCCCTCATCCATCGCCCACAGCGAACCGGAAAACCGGAACGATGCGAGGTACTCCAAAAACCCATCCTCAAAAACGCCGAGTTCTTTCAGGTAGCGAATATCATCCGCCCCAAACGAAAAACTTTTAAGCCGCTCAATCAACGTTTGAAGCCCCGCAAAAATGGAAAAGCCCGAACGAAACGGCTGGCGGCGGAAGAACATCTCGAAAACAGCCCGGCAATTCATCGCCTTTTTCCAATAACCCTGAGCCATCGTCAGGGAATAAAAATCCGTAAAAAGCGCTGAATCTTCCGCGCCGCAACTCATAGGAAAACCTCCTTGATATGGAAGAAACTTGTTCTTCATGCTATTTTTTGTTATATATTCTTTGTTATATTCTTTATAGTAGCTTGGAAAGCGGAACAGTACAAGGGGAGAATTAATTTGTGTAAAATTGTACATAAAAATCTTCCGCGCCCCCTGTAAATTTTTTTTGATTTATAGTATAGTAGGGTAATGAGAGTTATTGGAACCAAGGCATGTGGGCTGAGAACGCCCATTATACGTGAGTCGGATGATCTTGTCGCTATCGTTTGCCAATCGGTGAAAGACGCAATCGAACATGAGAAGGTCAGCATTAATGATGGTGATATTATTGCAGTCACCGAAGCGGTTGTGGCGCGTTCGCAGGGGAATTATGCAACCCTCGATCAGATTGCCGCAGATGTCAGAACCAAGTTTTCAGGCGGGCACGTCGGTGTTGTGTTTCCGATACTGAGCCGAAACCGTTTTGCGATGCTCCTGAAAGCTATTGCGCGGGGCGCGGAGAAAATAACGGTTCAACTGAGCTACCCGGCGGACGAAGTCGGCAATCAGCTTATCTCGTGGGAAGATGTTGATGATAAAAACCTCAACCCGTATTCTGATTGTTTAACCGAAGCCGATTACCGCCGCCTGTTTGGGCAGCCCAAGCACCGTTTCACCGGTGTCGATTATATCGAGTATTACAAATCACTCGGTAAAAACATCGAGATCGTCCTCTGCTCTGATCCCAAGCGGATTGTGCAGTTCACCGATCAGGTTATCGCCGCCGACATTCACACACGCGGGCGGACAAAACGCGCCATCGCCGCCGCCGGAGCGAAAAAGGTTATCAGCATCGACGAGATTTTGACACAGTCGGTAAACGGCAGCGGGTTCAACAACCTGTACGGCTTGCTCGGTTCGAACAAAGCGTCCGAAGAGCGCGTGAAACTGTTCCCGCGCGACTGCGAGCCGTTTGTGCAAAAAATGCAGAAAGCGCTCATCGAGCTCACCGGGAAAAACGTTGAAGTTATGATTTACGGCGATGGCGGTTTTAAAGACCCCGTTGGCGGTATTTGGGAACTTGCCGATCCGGTGATTGCCCCGGCGTACACGTCGGGTTTGAAGGGAACGCCCAACGAACTCAAATTGAAGTACCTTGCCGACAACGATTTTGCCGGGCTTTCCAAAGACGAGGCGCGTGCGGCAATCGAACAGGCGATACGCGCAAAAGCCGGACGCGACCAAATGGGCAAAATGGAGTCCGAAGGGACAACGCCCCGCCAGCTCACCGACCTGCTTGGAAGCTTGTGCGATCTTGTCAGCGGTTCGGGCGACAAAGGCACACCGGTTGTTTTGATTCAAGGGTATTTCGACAACTATTCTAACTAGAAAGGCTGGCTTGCGCGGACTCATCGCTCTGTTATCATCGCCAGATTGTGCATAGGCGATTGGTACCGGATGTCTGAGTGCCGCGCTGGCAACCTCTTGAAGTTGTCGAAGAAAGCTGTAAGTACACTTCAAGGAGTTACCAATGTCAGATCGCACATTAGCGTATATCGCTACAATCTCCCAACTCGATACAATTCCCGATAAAGATAAAATTATCTACGCTTCATTAAAAAATCTTGGTTGGCAAGTCATTGTCAGCACTTCCTATGCTGTCGGCGACAAAGTTGTCTATGTCGAAATTGATTCAATTCTGCCTGAAAAGCCTGAATACGAATTTTTGCGAAAACGATGTTACTCCGAAAAACATAAAGGCTTTGTAATTAGCGGCATGAAAATGGCAGGTTTAATATCGTACGGCTTGGTACTCAAAGCTGGCAGTTATGCCGAGAAGCCTGACGGATTTGACATGACTGATATTCTGGGAATAAAGAAAAAAGAAGATGATGTTCCGGAAACTCAGGTTGCAGCAAAAACAAAGTTTGAAAAATGTATCAAGTGGTTGTGCTGGAAACTTGGTATTAAATATCGAAGAAAGAAAGTTGGTGTGGAAAGCGGCTGGATGCCGTTTGCCCACAAAACCGACGAGACCCGCATTGAAAATTTGCCGTATCTTTTTGACGAGGAATTTCGGGGAACGCCGGTTTATACTACGGTGAAGCTCGACGGTCAAAGCGCAACGTTTGCTTTGCATAAAGAATCTTTTTACATAGCGAGCCGGAATGTTATTCTGTACCGAAAGAAAGTGCAAAAGGCAATTAAGGAACTCAATCCAAAAACTGAAAGCAAAACCACAGACAATTTCTGCAAGATTGCCGCCACGTATGATATTCCCGCTAAACTGAATACACTCAAAGAAAAAGAAACCAGCGCGGTTGTTGTTCAAGGGGAACTGTGCGGGCCGGGCATTCAGACGAACCCAATGGG
>WQZT01000172.1 GCA_009780595.1 Treponema sp.
CTGATGCGCTGCGGCTGGATTTGGGGCGGCGTATCGAAGATCTGAAAGCCGACATCGATCGGCTGGATCAGCGCCGCGCCGAGGCGTTCCAACTGGAAAATGATTTTGTCAAAATCAAGCGGCTTGAGGATGATGTTAACGCCAAGATGACGCGGTTCCTTTCGGAGAAACGTAAAATCGAAACGATGGAGGCGGATTTTAACCGCCTGATTAGAATATCCCAGTCTGTCGAGGAAAAGCTCACTCACGTTACTGCTGCCGATGATACCTTGCAGGGGATGCAGTTGCAACTTCGCACATTGCAGGAATCGCTTGAAACAACTGAGGATAAGTTTCTGCGTATCGAGCGGAAAAACCAGATACTGGACAATACCAACGACGGTATTGACAGAAACTTCAAGGTTTTGCAGGAATCCGAAAAGATCACGGAAAAGATTGGCGAGGATCTCGATCGCTACGCTGAAGATCTGTCGGTGATAAAAGTCTCTATCGAAAAGCTGGCGGGGGAAAGCGATAAGGCGCGGGAAGCGGCGGTGAAAATCGACGTGCTTGACAAGTTGCTCGAAGATATTGAGGAGCGCACCACCGCGATGAACCGGGCGCGGCAGTGGGTTGCCGAAGCGGAAACGCGGCTTGAGAAACTGAACAAGGACGCGCAAATTCAAACGCGGGCTATCGACACTATCATCAAAGGGAAAAAAGGAACGCTCCCGAACTTGGAAAAAGGAACAAAACTTCCGCCGCAGCAATTGAAAGAGAATGTTATCAGGCTTTCGCGAATGGGCTGGACGGTGAAGGAAATTGCCGAGTCAATGAAAATAAGTGTTGGCGAAGTGGAGCTAATCCTCGCTACAGCTCCCCGCGATTAACATTGCCGCAACTTCCTGATGTTCTCCTCTGTACCCTAGCCTATCTATGAAAATAATGGTATCTGTAATACTATAACTCAAAGCACAATGAAAGGGTTGAAAAGCTTCGCGCTTGGTGTAACAAAGCCACTTTTTCTCTTCCGGAAAAGATCGCCGCTGGGGTCGTATATCATGGGGCGGATTTTTGTGATGGCGGCGATGTTGTTTCTGCTGGGGTTTGCGGTTTTTGGTTTGATGGCGCTGGCTCCGGGGGATATTGTCAGCCAGGTGATGATCCAGCAGATAATGAGTACGGATGAAGGGCGCGCGACGGTGGGGCAGCGGGACATTACGGGGGAATTGGCAGAGGCGATGCGGGCGGAGCTGGGGCTTGACCAGCCGTTCTATGTGCAGTATTTCAAGTGGCTGCGACAGGCGGTTGTTCACCGCGATTTGGGGGTGAGTCTTATTTCGCGCGCGCCGGTTTCTTTTTTGATTGGTTCGCGGCTTTGGAATTCTGTGCTGCTCAATATGATTTCGCTGGTGCTGATAACGCTCTTTTCGTTTTTGCTGGGTGTGTATTTTTCGACAAAGGCGGGAACGAAGGTTGATGTCGCGGTGAGTTTTTTCGCGCTCGCGCTCCACGCCTTTCCGGGTATTCTGCTGCTGATTTTGCTGCAGCTTCTGGCGTTCCTTTCGGGGGTGTTTCCGGTAACCGCGTATCCGCCGTTTCCGTTCAGTTACGCGCCGGGGCGGTTTGTGCTTTCCTACGCCCACCATATTTTTCTGCCGTTGCTCGCCGCGTTCCTCGGCGGAATTGGCGGCACGCTCAGGATTGTCCGCGCGATGATGCTTGACCAGCTCGGCCAGCCGTACATTACGAGCCTCCGTTCGCGCGGAATTGCGGAGTGGCGCATTTACCTCGTTCACGCTTTCCGAAATACGCTGAACCCGTTCATCACCGGAAGTGCAAATATGCTGGCGGGGCTTTTTTCCGGCTCGCTCATTTTGGAAATTATCTTTGCCTATCCCGGTATCGGGCGGTTGATGTTTGAGGCGGTATTGCAGCAGGATGTCAACCTTGTGCTTGCCAATATGATGTTAATCTCGTTTCTGGTTTTGCTGGGGATGGTGATAAGCGATATTTGCCTTGCCCTTGCCGATCCTCGTATCCGCTACGGAAAGGACAGGGGTTAACGTGAAACGGTTTTTGATGTACCTGAAAAGCCGCCCGCTCGGTGTAGCTTCGGCGGTTGTTCTTTTCCTTCTCTATATAATGATGATTTTCGCGGAGTTTATCGCGCCGTACTCGCCGAACACTTCATTTCCGGCGCATACCAGCCACCCGCCAAATGTGCGTTTTCACCAGGGACGGCTGCGTGTTCAGGAACACCGCATTGTTAACACGGCGAACTGGCAGTATGTCCGCATACGCGGCAGCTTCAGCGATATTCAGCTTTTCGGCAAGGGCGAGCCGTACCGCCTGTGGGGGCTTATCCCGATGGAGCGGCGACTTTTCGCGGCGGCAGATAGCGCTGGAAGAGACGGCGGCGCGCCTGTTTTTTTGATGGGTGCGGACACGCTGGGGCGGGACCTTTTTTCGCGGATTGTTCACGGCTCGCGTATTTCGCTCACTATCGGCTTTGTCGCCACCGCAATCTCGTTGCTGCTGGCGATTTTCTTCGGCGGGCTTGCCGGATACTTCGGCGGAAAAATCGACACCGCCGTTATGCGGTTTGCGGAATTCCTCATGCTCATCCCCGGTCTGTACCTCATCCTTTTTCTGCGCTCGCTCTTGGGCGGGCAGATGGATACGGGGCAAGCTTTCATGGTGATAACGCTCATCCTCTCATTTGTCGGCTGGCCCGGTACAGCCCGCACCCTGCGCGGCATGATCCACGCCATCAAACGCGAGGAGTTTATCCAGAACGCCCAGCTCGAAATGATCCCGTCGATGGTGATCATTTTCAGGCACATCATTCCCCAGATCGCCAGCTTGCTTATCGTCAGTATCGTGCTTTCCGTTCCCGGTTTTATTATGACGGAGACGGTGCTTTCGTATCTTAGCTTGGGAATTGCCGATCCTGCGGTTTCGTGGGGTTCGCTCATCAGGCGCGACATTTCGACTATCTCCAACCTTCGCTCTTTCCCCTGGCTGCTGTCCCCCGTGTGGTTTCTGCTGTGCGTAACATTCAGCTTTAACTTTCTCGGCGATGCCCTGCGGGATTACTTCGACCCGTACCATACGGTTTTTCGGCGAAAGGGGAAGAAGGCGCGCAGAGAACAAATTGCCGCGTGCAACACCTCGATCTCAACGCCTGTTCTCCCCTCTCCGAGCCCCACTCCCCTTTCCCCATTTTTGGAAGTGCGTGATGTGCGCGTTATCTTTTCGGTGCTTCGCGGCAAGAAGGTTCTTTCGGTAAACGCAGTGCGCGGTGTTTCGTTTGCGCTTGCGAAGGGGGAAACGCTCGGCATTGTCGGCGAATCCGGCTCGGGCAAAAGCGTTACAACACAGGCAATTCCCGGCTTGCTCCCCGCGAGTGCCGCCGTATCAGGCGAGATTTTTTTCGAGGGGAAAAATATTCTCAACCTTCCGGCAAAAGCGCTGAGGGCGTATCGAGGCAAAAAGATCGGCATGATTTTTCAGGAGCCGGGGCGTTCTTACGATCCTCTGCAAAATATGGGGAGCGTTTTTTTCGAGACGCTAAAGAATAGCGAGCGTGGCATCACGCGGGAAGCGGCGCTGGAGAAAGCTGTCGCCCTGCTGGAAGAGGTCGGACTTCCCAACAGCAGGGAGCGGCTTTCCAATTTTCCGCACCAGTTTTCAGGCGGCCAGCTTCAGCGCATCGGTATCGCGCTTGCTCTGGCGCAGGGCTGCGAACTGCTCATCGCCGACGAGCCAACCACTGCACTCGACGTTACGATACAGAGGCAGATTATCGAACTGTTGAAAGAGTTGCGGCGGCGGCGAAACCTTTCGATTATATTTATCAGCCACGACATTGATCTCGTGGCGGAGATTTCCGACCGCATCCTTGTGATGTACGGCGGCTTGGTGATGGAGACCGCGCCCGCCACCGCGCTTTCCAGTGATGCCGGGCACCCGTACACAAAAGCCCTGCTCGCCGCAAGTCCCCGCTTCGGCAGCCACTACACCACAGAGCGGCTGAAGGTTATCCCCGGTAAAGTTGCAGACCCCGCGAATCCCGAACCCGGCTGCCCCTTCGCGCCCCGCTGCGCGGAATCAAGCGCCACTTTCGACGAGTGCCGC
>WQZT01000173.1 GCA_009780595.1 Treponema sp.
GCTAACAGTTGCCAAACCGGCTGTTTGCTGGCTCCCCTGTGAGTTATATCCCGATTGAGAATTTCCTTCCAAATGTGAATTTTGTTTTAAATTGTTTTCTGATTTTGAATTCTTGTCTTTGCTGTATTGTGATTTAAGATCATCTAAATCACACGATGAAAAGACCAAAAACAGTATGCTAAAAACTAGTAATCCTAACTTTCTCATACTTTTCTCCTATTTATTGAAACACTCTACCAAGCATACTATGCATTATCAGTATTGTCAAACTTTTTTACATCCCCTGCAAGAGGCTGTTGTTACAATCTACAAATATAGCAAAACAAAACACCGCCTGTGTTGTTCAGGCTGCTATTCTGCCGTTAAGATCAAAGTGGACAATTCAGTCTTTAACAGGCTCGCTCGGATGCTCTTATTCAGTTGGTTTGTCCGTCACGTTACTGGAAGTCGCTTTGCGTATTATCTTGACTTCTATTTTGGTCGTGTTTCTTTCCCGCTCCAGTTTGCCTAAGATTGTTACTGGAACATCTGGGATCACATTGTACGAGTTCAGAAATGCCGCCTGCCAAACTTTGCTTTCAATTTCGACGATCATCTGCCCGCTGCTATCTTGAAAAGTAAAATATTCTCCATAGATATTCCCAACGATGTGGCCTTCCAACATAATGCGGCTGTTGTTCGGCAGTATATTCGCAGTACTAACGGGTGTTATATTTACTATTCGTGAATATAGTTCTAAATCTTTTTCTGATTCTCGATCGTCTAAATCACACGATGAAAAGGTCAAAAACAATACGCTAAAAACTAGTAGCCCAAACTTTCTCATACTTTTCTCCTATTTATCGGAATATTCTACCCAGCATAGTATACACTACCAGTATTGTCAAGCGTTTTTTTGCTATATTTTTAATAAACGTATTTCCTGTTGCAGTGTAAATACTCGACCTAAGCCTCCTACGGATAAGCGTATTTCGGTTAGGTTTTATTTTGAGGCATCACGCCCCGCAGGTGCGCGCAGTGGACAACGGCACCCGCCGTTGCTACACTAAAGCTATGGATGCTTTGCTTTTGTACCAATCTATCCGTGCGGCGGGGCGGGTGGACTTTTCCCGCTCCGGTGGACCCGGCGGTCAGAACGTGAACAAGGTCAACACAAAGGTAACCTTGCACGTGCATCTTGACGCGCTTGCGGGGTTGAGCGACCGCGAAATAGACCGCCTGAAGGAAACGCTGGCGCACCGTATCACCGCCGCCGGGGAGCTGGTGCTTGCCGCCAGCGAAGAGCGCTCGCAGCGAACAAACCTCGAGCGCGCCTACGCCCGCATGGAAAAACTCATCGCCGGGGCTGCGCGGCTGCCGAATCTGCGCCGCCTGACAAAGCCAAGCCGCGCCGCGCGTGAAGAGCGGCTGCGCGGCAAGCGCCTGAGCGGGCTGAAAAAAGCCGCCCGCCGTTACCGCTCTGACGAGTAAAATCCGCGCCGCATTGTAACGCCGCGTTGTATCAAATCCAACAAGCTGCAAATTGTTTAGCACTATCTTCGACTTGGTTGTAATATAATTTTATAAAAACTCTTAAAACGGAAAGCTCTCATTGAGTCATAACCATCACGCTGGTAGCATAACTATAGAAGTGTTGAGTGCTTCAAGGAGTAAAAAAATGGGAAGAAGATTTAAGATTTTGGCTACAGCGGTTGCCATTATTGCGGCAATGGGAATTTCAGGGTGCGCTAGTGAAGAGCGCGGGTCTGGATTCGCTCCGGGAACATATCGGGGCGTTGGCAACGGATGGGGCGGTGCTATCACCGTCGAAGTCGCGTTTTCCGACACGGAGATTTTATCGGTGGATGTTGTTGAACACCGCGAATCGGCGGGCATTTCTGCACCGGCAATCAGCGGCGTTCCCGCGCAAATCGTCGAGTTCCAGACCTTAAATGTTGACGTGGTTACTGGGGCGAGTGTTACGCGGATGGGTATTTTGATGGCTGTTCGAGACGCGATAGATCAAGCCGGAGGAAATACAGCCCACTATATGACCGCTATTCCGCGAGCACCCGTGCAGCCCATTCACCGGGAGGTTGATGTCGTCGTGGTTGGCGGCGGCGGCGCGGGGATGTCCGCGGCCATAATCGCCCTTGAACAAGGCGCTCGTGTTCTGCTCCTTGAAAAAACCGCCTCGGTTGGCGGCAACACGCAAGCATCAGGCAACGGGATTACTATGTGGAACGCCGTGCTGCCTGAGTTCCTTGCAAATACGACAACCGTTCCGGGGCAGGTTGATACATTGCGAGGTTTTCTGGATTTAAACCCGGCGGATTTTATCCCCGGTTTCCGCGAGGCACTTGTTACCCTTCAGCAGCAAATCCGCATATACCTAGCTGGAAACACCAGAATACAGTTTGATTCCAAAGAGCTGCACCTTGTTCAAACGTACCTTGGCAGTATTCGGCAGGATTTAGATGGCAACCAAGTTCACAGCATTTACGAGTTTGCAAGAACGATGGTTGAGCAAAGCCCGGAGGCGGTACGGTGGATGCAGAGTATCGGCGGTCAGTTGCAGCCGGTGCTGAGCGAGCCGCTGGGAGCGATGTGGCGGCGCGCTGTCCGCCCTGCGGTAAACAATTACACAAACTTTTTTGAGCCTATGAAAGCCAGAGTTAACGCTCTGGGCGGCGAAGTTATGCTGAGCACACGCGCTCAACAGCTTATTATTGAAGACGGAGTAGTCAAGGGCGTTACTGCTGTCAGATCGGATGGCACGCCTGTTACCGTTCGCGCCGCAAGCGTTGTTCTTACTACTGGCGGCTTTTCGGCAAACCGCAAAATGATTGCTGAACACAACAATTACTGGCCGAATTTTAACCCGAATATCGGCACAACGAATATCCTTGCCGCTGAAGGCGATGGCATACGCATGGCGCAGGAAGCGGGTGCGGGCGTTGTCCAGATGGGGATTGCCCAACTTCTCCCCAACGGGTTTGCGGCGACTGGCGCGCTGTCTCTCAGCCCCGGCGGACGCAACGTTATGTACGTTGATCGCGGCGGGCGGCGTTTTGTCAACGAGCGTGCCGAACGTGATACGATGAGCATGGCGGCGTTCCGTGTTGGCGGGTCTTTCTTTGAAATCAAGCGCCAAGCCGACCAAGTTGGCGGACAGTTGAGCTGGGTGGGTGACGGAACGGGCAGGGTTTTTGCCGCCGACACACTTGCGGAACTAGCAGCGCAAATCGGTGTTCCTCCTGATGTCCTGGAAGCGGAAGTGGCGAAGTACAACCAGTTCGCGGCGCAGGCGCACGACCCCGAATTCGGCACAAGCATTTTCCTCAACGATATTACCGGACCCTATATGGCGCGCCACCTGGCTCCGTCTACCCACTACACGATGGGCGGACTTACTATCAACACGAACGCTCAGGTACTGCACACTGACGGCACGGTAATCAAAAATCTCTTTGCGGCGGGTGAAGTAACGGGAGGCATTCACGGCGGCAACCGCCTCGGCGGAAACGCGGTGGCGGAAGCTTTCGTTTTTGGAAGAATCGCCGGAGGTAACGCGGCGGCTAACGCGCGGTAACGGGTAGCGCCTTATACCGGGCGCACTGTGAGGTCAATGCCCGCGCGGGCGACAACCCGGCAGGGAACCAGCGCGCCGCTTTCGAGCGGACGCTGGCTCAGTATCACGGCGGCGGCATCTACTTCCGGTGCCTGGAAGGGAAGTCGCCCCAAGTACAAGTGTTCTTCGGGAGCGAGATTACTCGCCGCAGAGTCGCTCGCTGCCGTTGCCGCCTCTACCGGGGCAAAAGCTTCTTCGACAAGCACATCGAACTCAAGCCCGACAAAACGCTCCATTTGCTTTTGCGTTATGAGCGTCTGGCGCTCTTCAAGAAGCTGTTTCCGCGCCATCGCAGTTTTTTTCGCCACGCGGCCTTTCATTCCCCACGCTTGCGTATCTTCCTCGCGGGAATAGGCGAAACAGCCCATCCAGTCAATTTGCGCCGCTTCCTGAAAATCAAGCAACATTTGGAAATCTTCTTCTGTTTCGCCGGGGAATCCCGTCAGAAACGTTGAGCGTATGGCGGAGTTGGGAAAGCGGCGGCGCAGGGTTTTGATCAAA
>WQZT01000174.1 GCA_009780595.1 Treponema sp.
ACGGGCGGCTCACTGACGGGCAGGGCAGGGTGGTTGACTTCAAGAACGTTATCATCATTATGACGAGTAATTTAGGCTCCGAGCTGATCCTTCAGGCGAAAAAGCTGGAGACAATACGCGAGCCGCTAATGGAACTCTTGAAGCAGAGCTTCCGCCCGGAGTTTCTGAACCGTATCGACGAAACGGTTATCTTTAATCGCCTGGGCAAGGATGAGATCGGCAAAATTGTCGATATTCAGCTTGCCCGCCTGTGCGCCCGCCTCGCCGAGCGCAAGATTGAGCTAAAGCTCACGAAGGCGGCGAAGGAGCTTTTGGCTGAGCGCGGCTACGATCCGCTTTTTGGAGCGCGCCCGCTGAAACGTGCGATTCAGGCGGATTTGGAAAACCCGCTCGCCAAGTCAATCATCGCCGGAACGGTAAAAGAGGGCGACATGGTTACGGCGGACAAAAGCAACAAAGACGGGGAAGTGCTCTCCTTTAAGAAGAGCACTTCTAAAGCGGCGCAGTAAGCCTACGGAAGGGGCAAGTCCACTTTGAGTGAACTTGCCTTTTTTCCAACAAGTCTAGCAGATCATCTTCGTTATGCTTGCGCGGCTATTTCCCGCTTTTTGCCAAGCACCTGAATCACCACGATAAGCGCGATGACACCTACGCCGATAAAGTCTGTCCAAAAGCGAGGATCGATCAGCAAAAACCCGGCAGCAAAAGCAAGCAGCCGCCACTGGAGCGCCAGCTTGCGGAGCATAAAGCCTTCCAAAGCCGCAGCAATGGCAAACATCCCGATCAGCGAAGTGATGATAATCTGTATCACCTGAATGGGCGTGGTGTCGGTCTGGGTTAACAGCATGTGCGGGTTAAAGATAAACATATACGGCACAAGGTACGCGGCAATGGCAAGCTTTGTGGAAGTAAACGCCGTTTTCATGGGGTCGCACTTGGCGATTGCCGAGGCCGCGTAACCGGCAAGGGCAACCGGCGGCGTGATGTCAGCCATAATCCCGAAGTAAAAGACAAACATGTGCGCCGCTAAAACTGGAACGACAATGCCAAGTTCCGCTCCCGTGCGGATAACCATGGGCGCGGTGATTGTCGCCATGATAACGTAGTTTGCCGTTGTGGGAATTCCCAAGCCCAGCACAAGGCAGGAAATCATCGTGAAAAAGAGCGCCACAAACAGGCTTGTGCCTGTCGCGGTAAAGAACGGGTTGTTCACGATGATAAGAATCTGCCCGATGAGTTTCTGGCCAATGCCCGTCATGCTGACAATGCCGACAACGTTGCCCGCCATCGCGCAGGCAATCGCCACGCTTAACGTGTTCCTTGTACCGCCAGTAACCGCCTCGACAAATGTCTTGCGGGAAAAGCGCGTGTCTTTCCTGATGAAACTCAGCACAACCGCGCCGAGAATGCCGAAACACGCGGCGTACGCGGGTGTTTTTCCAGCCGCCATCAACGCGATCAAAACCACAATAGGCAGGAACAGGTACCCTTTGGCAATGAACAGCGGCAGAAAGCGGGGGAGTTGGTCTTTGGGCAAGCCCTGTAAGCCCAGTTTTTTCGCCTCGAAATGCACCATGAGGAAAACCCCGGCGAAGTACAAAACCGCCGGAAAAAGCGCTGAAAGCGCAATCACCGGGTAGGGAATCGCCGTCATCTCTGCCATAAGGAAGGCGGCGGCTCCCATAATCGGGGGCATCAGTTGCCCGCCGGTGGAAGCGGTCGCCTCAACCGCGGCGGCAAAATGCGGCTTGTAGCCGATTTTTTTCATTGTGGGGATCGTGATTGTGCCGGAGGCGACGGTGTTGCCGACAGAACTTCCGGTGATAAGCGCCAACAGCGCGCTGGCAATAACCGAAACCTTCGCCGGGCCGCCTGAAGTAAAGCCCGCAACCGAGTTTGCAAGATCGATAAAAAACTTGGCGATGCCTGACTTTTCAAGAAACGACGCGAGGAAAATAAAAAGCACGATGAACGAGGATGCCACCTGAATCGGCGTACCAATAACGCCTTCGGTTGTGTAAAAAAGCTGGTGGATGATGCGGCGCAACGAGTAGCCTGAAATAAAAGCGTACGTGATAAATCCCGCAACTACAACCAGAATGGGAATCCCCACGACGCGGCGGCACAGCTCGACAAGAAGAACAATCCCGATGATGCCCATGTAGATGTCCATCGACGTAAGGCGGAACGAGCGGACGACAATCGCTTCAAAGTTAAGCGCGTAGTAAAAGAAGGGAAGTGCCGCAAGAACGGCAAGGATAAAATCGTACCACGGGATATAGTTTACCCGTTCAGTCATCCTTTTGCGGGCAGGGTACAACAGATACCCGATAAATATGAGTATTCCCAAAAAGACGCAGCGCCGCACCTGTTCAGGCAGCGTGATGAAAAGCGTTACCGCAAAAATATAAATGGCAAAAAGAGACAGGACGGCTTTCATCAGGATGTCTGGAACCCCGGTGAAGTTGCGCACATTGGATTCTTTGTCAAACTGCGCCGCGATTTTTGCGGCTTCAGCTTCGCTGATTGGCTGGTCGATGTCGGACATAAAATTCTCCTTGTATAGTCGTTCGTTCAATGTATCTTCAGAAACGTGCAATTATTCACTATTCAAACCGCAGCGTTATACGGGTGTTAACCCCGCACAGTTCCCGTAAACTTTCCTCGTTGCCGTTGATTATCAGGCGGTGATCGGTAACAGCGCCCAGCAGGTAATTCAATTCCCGCAAGGACGTGGTAAACCCCGATATGACAAGGGCATCCCCATCTCTGCCCAACGTTTGCCCTTCGCTCAGCTCGCTGTACATCCCCGCGCCAAAGGCATGGAAACGCACAGCCACAGGTTGAATGCGCCCGGAGCCGCTCCTTCCTCCATCGATCTGAAAAAACTCGCGCACGGGGCTTTGATGCACCGAATGTACAAACTCAACGGCGAATTGCAAATCAGGCACAGGACGCTTGCCGTACACTCTGCCTGAATCGGCATCCCGAATAACTAAAAACCCGCCGCTTTGCCCCAGCCAGCCGTTTCTATACACATAAACTGCCGCCCCGGAAAACACCAGAGCGGCTATCACACACACGGCAATCGTGCGCAAACGGCGTTTCATGGGCAGTATGCCGTTTTTACTTCAGACCAATTTCCTTGAAATACCGTTCCGCGCCAGGATGGAACGGGAAGGGAATCCCCTGGACAGCGTACGCCGGATCAAGGTCATTACCCCGCGCGTGCCCCTGGGCAATCTGCTCCCGGTACTCAAAGAGCGCTTTCGTTATGCTGTACACCGTGTCCTCTGACACGGAATTGGAAACGATAAGGGTTGCCTTAACCGACACGGTTTCAGTGGGGCTTGCCTGCCCGCTGTAGCTGTTTGCCGCGATAGTAAACGGCGCGTACACGGGGTACTGCTCCATGAGGCGGTCAATCGCCGCAGGTTCAAACCCGAGAAGGAGAATATTGTGGGTAATTGCCAGGTCTACAATGGCGGGTGTCGGGGGGCCGGCAACAACAAAGAAGGCATCAAGCCTGCCGTCTTTGAACGCGTCTGCCGAAGCGCCAAAGCCCAAGTTCTGCCGCTGAATATCGGCAAATGTTATGCCGTGCGTATTCAGTATCTGCTGGGCGTTAAACTCAGTGCCGCTGCCCGAATCTCCAACCGAAACCCGCTTGCCCCGCAGATCGGAAATGCTGCGGATACCTGCTGCAGGATTTGCAATTATCTGGATAACTTCGGGATAGAGAGCTGCGACCGCGGAAAAGCTGGTCATCTTTCCTTCTGCCTGGAACATATCCACGCCCCGATACGCATAATCGGCAACATCGTTTTGAACCAGCGCCAGTTCAGATTCCCCTGCGTCAATAAACTGGATGTTCGCCCGCGAAGCGCCCGTAGATTCCACCGTTATGGAAATCCCCAAACGCTCGCTCAGCACCTGTGCAATAGCCGTACCGAACGCATAGTACGTTCCGGTAGTCCCGCCAGTAGCAAAGCGCAATCGTTCGCCTTGCTGCTGGCACGACATCAATCCGACAGCCAGAACCACTACAATTCCCGCAAGTCCAATTCTTTTCATGATGATCCTCCTGCATGCATAATGCGAAGT
>WQZT01000175.1 GCA_009780595.1 Treponema sp.
AAACCTCCGCCGCCTCTTCGATAGTCATATCCAGCACGTCGGCAATATTCTTGCCCTTGTAGCGGATGTCGAGCGTCTCCTTGTTGAAACGCTTGCCTTTGCACACATCACAGGCGATATACACATCCGGCAGAAAGTTCATCTCGATTCGAATCGTGCCGTCGCCCTCGCAATTTTCGCACCGCCCGCCGCGCACGTTGAACGAAAAACGGCCGGGCTTGTAGCCCCGCACCCGGGAATCGGGAAGGCCGGAAAAAAGCTCACGTATCGCGGTAAAACCGCCGACGTAAGTTATCGGGTTGGAACGAGGCGTGCGCCCGATGGGGCTTTGGTCGATGGCGATAACCTTGTCGATATGCTCCGCGCCTTCAAGCGAATGGTACTCGCCAACTGGGTAGTTCGAACCGTTTATCAAGTTGAACAACGCCGGGTACAGCACATCAGAAAGCAGCGTGGATTTACCCGAGCCTGAAACCCCGGTAATGCAGGTGAACTTCCCCAGCGGGAGTTCCACGTTGATATTTTTCAGGTTGTGTTCGCGCACCCCCGACAGACGCAGCGCGCAGCCGTTGCCCGCACGCCGCTTCGCGGGAATCTCCATCCGCAGCGTTCCCGCCAGGTACTGCCCGGTCAGGCTCGCCTTTTCCTTCATTATCTGGGCGGGCGTTCCTTCCGCCACAACGCGCCCGCCGTGAATACCCGCGCCAGGCCCGAGGTCAACAATGTGGTCAGCCGTCCGCAACGTTTGCTCGTCGTGCTCAACCACGATGAGCGTGTTGCCGAGATTTCGCAAGTGGATGAGCGTGTCGATAAGGCGCTGGTTGTCCCGCTGGTGCAGCCCAATCGAAGGCTCATCGAGAATATACAAAACCCCCACAAGGCTCGACCCAATTTGCGTTGCCAGCCGAATGCGCTGCGCCTCGCCGCCTGAAAGCGTCGCCGCCTTACGTTCCAGCGTCAGATAATCCAGCCCCACGTTCTGCATAAAGCCAAGCCGCGCCTTGATTTCTTTCAGAATCTGCGTTGCAATGGTTGCTTCAGTCTCGTTAAACTTAACGCTGTTAAAAAAGTTCAGCGAATCGGTAACCGAAAGCGCCGTCAGCTCCCAAATGCTGCACCCGCCCACCGTTACTCCCAGCGCCTCCGGCTTCAGGCGTTTACCGCCGCAACTTTCGCAGTGCTTGTGGCTCATAAACTTTTCCAGCCAGTCCTTGATCCCCGTCGACTGCGTTTCAAGGTAGCGGCGTTTTAAGTCCTCCAGAATACCGGGAAATTTGGTGTTATAATCGAAATGGTTCGTGCCTTCTTTATTTTGATAGTGGATTTCGAGGTTGGCATCGCTACCGAAAAACATCGCATCGAGCGCCTTTTTGGGAATATCCTTCAGCGGCGTATCCAGACTGAACTTGAAGTGTTCGGCAAGACCGTCAAAGCGGCTGCGATACCACGCCGAATCAGGATTATACGGCACAAGCCCGCCTTCGTTAAACGAAAGCGAAGGGTTCGGCATAATGAGCGCCGGGTCGAACTCCATCTTCAGCCCCAGCCCCGTGCAAGCCGGACACGCGCCGAAAGGATTGTTGAACGAAAACAGCCTCGGCTGAAGTTCCGGTATGGAAATGCCGCAATCCGGGCAAGCGCTTTTCTGGCTGAAAAAATGCTCCGTCGCGGTTTTGCCGCCTTCGCCGTCGGGTGCCGTATCTCCGCCCTGAGCGGGCAGTGAATCCGCCAGCACAAGCATCACCCCGTCAGCCGCCGCAAGAGCTGCTTCCGCCGACTCCGCAAGCCGCGAGCGAATACCGGGGGCAAGCACCAGCCGGTCAACGACGATTTCAATCGTGTGTTTTTTCTGCTTGTCAAGGCTGATTTTCTCGTCGAGGTTCACCGGAACGCCGTCGATTCGCGCCCGCGCAAAGCCCGCCTTCCGCGCATCCTCCAGCACCTTCTGGTGCTCGCCCTTTTTGCCGCGAATTACCGGCGCCAAAAGCTGAATGCGGCTGCCTTCTTTCATCTGCAAAATCGTTTCGATAATCTGGTCGATAGGCTGCTCGCGGATTTCCTTGCCGCACTGCGGGCAGTGGGGAATACCGATCCGCGCGAAAAGCAGACGGTAGTAATCGTAGATTTCCGTTACCGTGCCGACAATCGAGCGCGGGTTACGGTGGGTGGTTTTTTGCTCTATCGAAATTGCCGGAGAAAGCCCTTCGATGTAATCGAGGTCGGGCTTGTCCATCCGCCCAAGAAACTGCCGGGCGTACGCCGAAAGACTTTCGACATAGCGGCGCTGCCCCTCGGCAAAAATCGTGTCAAACGCCAGCGAACTTTTCCCCGACCCGGAAAGCCCCGATATAACGATGAGTTTGTCCCGCGGCAGTTCCAGATCGATGTTCTTTAAGTTATGCTCTCTTGCGCCTTTGATGATAAGTTTAGCCATATACATTTACTCGCACACTATGAAGAATACCATTGTCAGGCAGGTTTTTCAATAGTGGCTAATCCGCCGTTGGCGGATTAGCTAGGGAGTTTTGGCTTTGCCAAAACTCCGGGCGGGGTGTTGGGCGAATTAGCCGTTGGCTAATTCGCTGAGAAGTTTTGGCAGAGCCAAAACTTCAACGCAGGTGTTGGGCGAATTAGCCGCCGCTGGCTGTTGATTGCTGCGGCGGCTGGCGCGGTTCTCTTCTTATTTCACTATGCTTGGTCGTCCGAAACCAGTAAGGCTAAAAACATGGTCGCGAAGATAGTTAGGAGGGAAGTCCTTGAGGGCATCATTAGTAAAGTGACTACCGTTGTAATAACTATTATTCCTAAAGCGGAAACTGCCCACATCAATGAGCCTCCGAGCATCTAACCAGAACAGTTGCATAAGGGTGCCATGGTCGTAAATGGTTACGTTGTCCACAAGCAGGTAGTCTGTTGAATCTTCATCGGTCGTAGTGGTCCCGGCATAGCCAGCAAACAAGCCAACTACTTCACCCTGCTTGAAGGTAAAAATGCTGTTCTTAAGTTCAATATTTAGTCTACTTTTTGAATTTCCCCGAGGGGAGTTACTGACTCCGAACCACTTTGACCATCTGCAGAAAATATATGTAGGATTATCCCAGTAACCCAGCAGATTGGAAAAAGTACAGAAGTCAAATATAACCCGAGCTCCCTCATTCCTGTAACTAATATCAAATAGGCTATAAAAATGATACCAATCCGGATTATTAGGAACCTTGTGCTGCATAGTTGAGTCGTGGATAAAGTTGCAACCGGTAAATATTCCGTTACCTGATACTTCAGCAATTCTCCTTGTTGCATCGGTACTCAGATTGTTGATAAAGTCAACGTTCTTTACTTCATAGTACCATGCAGAAATACCCAGCGCCTGCCCGGTGTTTTTGATAGTAGATTTCGCCATTGCAAACGTTTGACCATCCGGAGTATAGCTATAAACACCGGAATGGGAATCTTCAACAGATGAGTCGGTAATGGTGGTGCTGCCTGTAGATGTATATGTGCTTATACCCCAACTACCACGGGCGTTTTTAACTGCAACTTTGGAAATTGTGATGAGGGGAGTGGAAGAAAAACCGATGTTTACACCGCTTCGCCCTGTTCCGTTGATAGCAAGATTATTCACCAGCCTGTTGCCTGAGCCGCTGGAAATATTCACAGCATCTGCACTTTTGCCGCTGACGTTTGTGATTGTGCCCCCTGATATCTCTACCAAGCCTGAGATGTTTTGTACAGAAATCGCATGATTATTTGTTATATCGTGCAGCTCCGAGTTCTTGATACTCACCGAACTTCCTCCAGAAATGGAAATGCCTGCGCCCACACGGTTTCCAGTAACTCCCGTAATTGTCCTTACCCCGTTTCCGCCAACGATAGACACCGCGCTGCTGTAAATGTCGTTCGCTGTTACCGTGTTAATCGTAACACTGTCGGGGCTAGACAGATTAATGCCGGCGCCGCTTATGCTGGAAAGATCCGCATTGCTGATTTGCACAGTGCCTGATGAGCCGGAGATGCCTGTCATACTATTGCTGACCTTCAAATTGCGAATGTCAATACTGGATGATC
>WQZT01000176.1 GCA_009780595.1 Treponema sp.
ATAGCAACAATATCCCCAGCATAGTGTGACTGTGCGGTGTGGTACAAATTGTCATACATCCCATCTTTCATCGATGTGATAAAGGTAACAATCGCGAAGCAAAAAACAAGCGCCGCCATAAGAAAACTGTAGCGCCGACGGTAGCGGTATAGGTACTTGAACCCCAGTTTAACAAGAACGAAGAACTTTTCCACGCTTACCCCCGCCTCACCGCCGCAATTGGCTCGATTTTCAGCGCCGCCTGCACTGGGTACAGCGATGCGACAAACGCCAGCGCCGCTGCTATAAAAAACGAAAATACAGCCAGCGACGGGAAAAACTCAATCCGCAGCACCTGTCCGCCTAGAAGCGAAACGACAAGGTTGTTATCAATGTGGAAATCCATACCGTTCACCCAGCGCAGGAACAAAACGCCACCAGCCACGCCGACAGCTCCGGCAAACAGGGCGACAATTATATTCTCAAACAGAATTAACGAGCGAATATAGCCATCAGACGCGCCAATTGCGCGGAGCGTACCAATTTCCCTCGCGCGCCGGAAAACTGCTATTAATAGAATATTAATAACGGTAATGATTCCGGCAATGCTCACCAGAAAAATCCCGGCGTTGTACAGCGCCTGAATCAGCAACATCATAATCGCCGAGCCCCCGGCAGCAACCCGCCAGTTTACCGCCATAACCCCATACGGCGCTAAAGCCCTATTCAACGAGGCGATGACGGCGGCAGAATTTCCCCGTGCAAGGCGCACAATAATAAAATTCCAATCGCCGCCCGTTTCATCTCCGGCGGGGGGAACGGGATTTTCCAAAAACGCCTGAAGTAAAAACTCCGCCGAAAATTTCTCATCGGCAGTGCTTCCGCTGGTTTCACCGCCGCCAATTTCTGGCGCACCGAAAATATCGTCAAAATCAAGACCGAGCAACAACGTGGCATCTTCGCCCACATCCACACTTCCGGCAAGCTGAATCGCGTTCAACGCCCGCACAGTCTGCGGATCGATGATGACAATCTCGTTCATAAAACGCCCGGGGTTTTGGTAGCGGAAAATCCCCACGAGCGGAACTTCCCGTATTCTCACGCTCATTTCACGCCCCGCCGTCAAAAGCATCGGCGTACCAATAGCCGGAAATTTGCCCGTCCACGCTTCGATTCGCCGCGCTCGCTCCAGCGTAATCATCGCGCCCTGCTCGCCATCGCGCAAAAAGCGCCCCTCTTCGAGAACGATGCCAGGAAAGAGGTCAAAATACGTGGCGGCATCAATCCCGCTGAGCAATACGCCTTCGCGTACACCCATCATATCAAGCACGGCTTTACCGGATACTTGGCTGGTAATGCCCCCTACCCCCGGCCGGTCGGCGAGAATCTCCATAACCGCCTCAAAAGCGGGCAGCACGGGAATATCAAAAAACCCATCGATAATCGGCGTATTTGCACCGAAAAGGTTCATTGTAATATCCCCAGCTCTTTGAATAACGATATCCCCAGTCAGACTTTCGATATACGCCAGCCGCAAACTCCGGTTAACGTTTCCAGTTACGCTGTTCCCAATAAAAAAAAGGAACGTGATAACTGCGATAAGCAGAGCTATGATGAAGGAGTTTTTTTTGTTTCTTGTAATATTGCGAAATGCCAGAAAGAAAACCATCAGCGTTTTTGCTCCGATTTAATCGTACCGTCTGCAAGAAAAAGCACGTGATCTGCCATTTGCCAAATTTCCGGGTCGTGCGTTGAAAAGATAAAGGTCGTCTTTTCCTCCCGGTTAATTTTCTTCATTAGATCCAAAACCTTCTCGCCCGTATCCGAATCAAGGTTCGCAGTCGGCTCATCGGCAATCACGATTTTCGGGTGGGTAACCAGCGCCCGCGCGATTGCCACCCGCTGCTGCTGACCGCCAGAAAGCTCCGTCGGAAGGTGCGACATACGCCCGGCAAGCCCCACTTCTTCCAGCAGGTAATTCACCCTGTCGCGCCGCTCTGCCTTCGATGCGCCCCCTTTTTCCATGATGAGAGGAAGCTCTACATTTTCAAAAACATTCAGCACTGGCAAAAGGTTAAACGATTGAAAAACAAACCCGATAAATTCCCGCCGCAGCCGCGCCAGTTCCCGCCGCGTTTGACCTTTAATCGCCTGCCCATTGACAACAAGGCTGCCGCTGGTAAAACTGTCGATGAGTCCAATTATGTTCATGAGGGTAGTTTTTCCTGAGCCCGAAGGTCCGGCAACGGAAACAAACGCGCCTTCGGCAATGTCAAGGCTTACTCCTTTCAATGCTTGAACTTCAAGGTTGCCCATCGGATATGTTTTCCAGAGGTCTTTAATTTCAATTACCAACGTTCCGCTCCCCCGCTTTTCTTTCACAATTTTACCGTAAAAACACTATCATATTCTATCCATAAAACTAATTATTTTCAAGAGAAAGGCGCGGGAAAAGACAAAAAAATTAGGCGACATTTAGTGTATTGACAGAAAAAAAACAATTCGCTATTATCATAGTCTGCGCTGAGTAACCTGCGCCCGTTCCGTAAATTGCTAAGGATTTGTCCGAGTCCTTGCCGGAACAGGACTTCCGCGAGAAGTCCGGTTTCCCGGGGAATAAATTTTTCCAGGAAATCTTCAATCTAATCGGATTCCGGTCAAGCCGGAACTCACAGGAGGAGTTATGAGCGCCAGCATAAGGCTCAAGAGATTTGGAACGAAAAAACGCCCGTACTATCGCATTGTCGTGATTGATTCGCGCGCGCCCAGAGATGGTAAAACACTTGAAGAAGTGGGTTACTACCACCCTATCGAAACCGAGGACAAGCAAATATCCTTCGATTCGGACAAAGTTCGCTCGTGGGTTGATAAAGGGGCGAAGGTAAGCGATACGGTACGCGGAATTCTGAACAAAAAGAACTTCAGATTGAATTAGCGCGCCCGTTACGCAACGCATCCAACTCATCCGGAGAAATAAATGGAAAAAGATCTCGTTGAATATATTGTAAAGTCCTTAGTGGATGATCCTTCGGCAGTTAATGTGGCAGTGGTGGAAGGCGGAAAGTCTACTGTCCTTGAGTTGAAGGTCGCCCAGCAGGATATTGGCAAGGTGATTGGCAAGCACGGGCGTATCGCCAAGGCAATACGGACGGTGCTGCAAGCTTCCGCCGCCAAAAATGGCAAACACACGATGCTGGAGATTGTGGACTGAGCGGATTTCAACCGAAACCGCGCTTTGTTCTGGGCGTTGTGGGTTCCCACTTTGGTTTGGAGGGCTTTGTGAAAATCCGCCCCTCCTCCGGCGAAATCGATCATTTTTTTCGCCTGGAAACGGTTACGCTCCGGCAGGGCGGTGTTGAAGTGCCACGAAAAGTGGCGGAGACCGTGCCGCACGGGAATGCTCTTCTGATGCGGTTTGACGGTGTAACCAGCCCCGAAGCCGCCAAGCTTTTGACCGGGGCGGAAATTGTTGTCGATAGGGAGTTCGCCGCCCCGTTGAGAGACGGTGAACACTACATCGAGGATATGAAGGGGCTTGCGGTGGTGAGCGCCGAGGGGCAAACACTGGGGCATATTGCCGATGTGCTGGAAGGTGGTGGCGGGCAGCTCGCGGAGGTAACGCTTTCCTCCGGCGAGACGCGGCTTGCGCCGTACCGGAAGGAGTTTTTCGGCGAGTTGAATCTTGCTGAGGGGACGATTGTCTTGCTTGCGCCGTGGGTGCTGGATGCCGCCGAGTAGCGTATGAAGTATACGGTGCTGAGCCTTTTCCCGGAAATATGCGATGCGTATTTCGCGAGTTCTATAATGGCGAAGGCGGTAAAGGCGGGTATTGTTGAGTACCGCGCGATTAATATTCGGGATTATGCCGTTGATAAGCATCGCACGTGCGATGATGCTCCGTACGGCGGGGGGGCGGGGATGCTGATGCTGGCGGAGCCTCTGGGGCGAGCGCTAGATGCGGCAGGAGCAATACCGGGGGCGTTACGGGGGTGTCCCCCGTTGAGGGGGGGAGCGGAAGCCCGCAGGGCTGAAGCGGGGGGGGAGACTTCCCCCCTATTCCCTATTC
>WQZT01000177.1 GCA_009780595.1 Treponema sp.
AGCGGGAATATGGCGCCCTGATTGGTCGTTTCACCTGCCGCCCGATGCTTTCACGGTCAATTCAAGCGGCATTTCCCGCATTACCCTTACAGGCGAGGGCGTTTCCCTTGCCGTAAGCTATGACGGAAACGGCAAACTTACCGAGTTTCCGCTTTTGCTAAACGGTGCAATGGCGCAGGTTGGAGTTGCGTTCAGCGGCGCACAGATATACCACATGACGGTTAGTTTTCCGTCAGGTGAAACCGAAAGCGACGCCGAAACCTCGTGGGAACTTGAGTTTCTCGAGAATGACGGCATCGATGCCCTTGTGCGGGTTTTGTCGGCTGAAACGTGGTACTTCATCACACTTTCGCGGCAGGCGGCGCGCATCACCGAACTGTGGTTTGATGCCGATGGCGCGGCTGTCGGAGGCTTTTCGTACCGCTGTGCCGCCGTTGGGAGCGCCGAAAGGATTCGATCGGTGGCGGATTTTTTCAACCCCGAAAGCCCAGCGCTTGAATTGCACTACGATAGCTGGGGATTTCCCGCGCGGCTTTCTGAACCGGATGCCCGGCATACGGTTCTGCGCTACCGAGACGGACTTCCCCGATTTTGGGAGCGCGAAGCTGGTGCCGCACCAGAGAGCTTATACCTTCAGTGGGATGCGAACGGCTTGTTATTTCGCATGGTTCGGCACGATGAAACAGCGGCAGCGCTTGCCGAATATCGCTTTAAGTATAGTTTTGATGAAAAGGGGAACTGGATACAGCGCCGCGAACTACAGATGTTGAACAATTCCGGCTATTTGTTTGCTTCGCCGGGGGCAGTTTTCCAGCGCATTGTGGAGTATAATGAATGAATTCGATAAATTCGATAGACGAATTAAAACGCATAAAGTATGATGCGGCTTTCGAGGATGAAATGGCAGCCCTTCAGCATCGCCGCGAAAGCGATCCCACGTGTATGGTTGAAGATATTGAGGCGGTGCTTCAAAATTTTTACATACGCGAAGGCGATAATATCAACGGCAGAGGGCAGATTCGGGACATCATTATGTCAGCGGTCATCGCCGCCCACGAACTGTTTATTATTCAGTGGAAGGCAGAATTAAACGATAAAACTGGTTAAGTAAGCCGATTAAACAACGCGGAAAGACCGCGGAAGGAGTTATGTATGGAATGGCGGGCAAGCCACATTTTGGTAAAGGACAGGGCGCAGGCGGAAGAGCTTTTGAAAAAGGTCAAAGGCGGTGCCGCATTTGAATCGCTGGCGCGGGAACACTCAACCTGCCCTTCAAAATCCTCAGGCGGGGATTTGGGCTGGTTCGGGCCGGGAAAAATGGTCGCCGCATTTGAATCGGCGGTCAAACGCCTTTCACCCGGCTCGGTGGGCGACGTGGTTCAGACACAGTTCGGTTATCACCTCATTAAATGCACGGGGCGCAAAGAATAACCGGACACCAGATGCCAAACCACACAACAAAAGTCGCACGGGATGATGTTGCATTAAAATCAATGATCGAAGTTGAGTCTGAACTCAACAAGATTCAGGACGTTGACATTCTTTTGGAGCGGATACTGTTTGAAGCGCGAAAGATAACCGGGGCTGATGCTGGTTCGATATACTTGTATAAAACGGTAGAAGAAAACGGGAAGAAAACCGACAAACTGTTCATCAAGTATTCCCAAAATGAAACGCTCGAACGCGCACTTCCGGCAGGGCAAAAGCTCATTTACTCCGTTTTTTCTGTTCCGGTCAACGACAAAACCATTTCCGGCTACTGCGCGATGTCCGGCAATCTCGTCAACGTGCCAGATGCGTACAATTTGCCTGACGGCGTTCCGTATTCGTTTGGGAAAAGCTACGACCAGATTTCGGGCTACAAAACTACGTCGATTTTAACCGTGCCGCTGCACGCCGAGGAACGGCTTTTGGGGGTTATTCAGATTATCAACGCGCTGGACGAAAACGGTCAGGCGCGGCCGTTCAAGGCGCAGGACGAACTGCTCATCGTGCACTTTGCCTCCACCGCGAGCATGGCGCTCCAGAAAGCGCAGATAATGCGAACGATGATCCTCCGTTTGATAAAAATGGCAGAACTCCGCGACCCGAAAGAAACCGGCAGCCACGTCAACCGCGTCGCCGGATATTCCGTGGAAATTTACGACCGCTGGGCAAGCCGACACGGAGTGCCGCCGGAGCAGCGGATCAAGTTCAAGGACAGCATGAAAATTGCCAGCATGCTGCACGATGCGGGCAAAGTGGCAATTTCAGACACCATCTTAAAAAAACCCGCCCGCTTTACCAGCGAAGAATACGAGATTATGCAAAAGCATACAATGTATGGGTTTACACTTTTTGACGATCCGCAGTCGCCGCTCGATGCCCTCTCGCGCGATGTGGCGTTCACACACCACGAGAACTGGGACGGCTCAGGCTACCCCGGCTGGGTTGATCCCATCAGCGGAACGGCAGTCAAAACCGGGGCGGACGGCACGGTGCCGGGCAAAAAGGGCGAGGAAATTCCCCTTGCCGGGCGCATTGTCAGCCTCGCCGATGTGTTCGATGCGCTGTGCTCCCGGCGCGTTTATAAAGAACCATGGCCGGAACAGGAGGTGCTGCAAGAAATACGCAGCCTTTCGGGCGTCAAGTTTGACCCTGAACTCGTGGACATTTTTTTTGAAATACTCCCCAATATCAGGCAGATACAGAGCTTGTACCCCGAAGCGGAGTGAAGCTACGGTTTCTGCAAGTCGCGGGATACTTGACCAGATGCACGGAATTGTCGATGATATAAAGAATCAAACATTACTATGAAAGTTATCGAAATAAAGAACATAAAAAGAAAAGATTTCCCTATATACTATAGACGGCTTTATACAGGCGTTGCGGTCTTGGACTTTGCCAGCACGATCGCCGATGTTCCTGTGGATTTTCAGATCGAGCACAAACCGACGGGGCAGGTGGAAATTGGGCTTGCCTTGAAGGAAAAAGTGGATTATCCAATAATACCGCTTACCAAAGAACTGAAACTGTTTATCGGCGCACTGGACTCAAGTGGAAGTCTCCCGGACTGACGGCGGCTTGTTCAACCTTCCCGCGCGTTTTGTAAGCGCATCCGGGGAGGAAACTGCTGCCATCGGGGAGCGCTGTGCGGCACTGCTGTCTAGCGGCAGCATCGTCGCCCTTGAAGGCCCGCTTGGGGCGGGAAAAACCTGCTTTTCGCAGGGTGTTGCCCGCGCGCTGGGCGTTACCGAGCCGGTAACAAGCCCCACTTACACCATTGTCCGTGAATATCAAATCTCCACCGCGCCCGCACGCGCCGCACCCTTCCCCGCCCTGCTGTACCACATCGACGCATACCGCCTGAATGGCAGCGATGACTTTTACGCAATTGGCGGGGACGAAATACTTTTCTCAGGCGGCATTTCCCTGATAGAATGGAGTGTCCGCATCGAGGACTGTATTCCGAACGGGGCGTTTGTCGTTGAGATTGAAATACTCAACGATGGCACGCGGTCTATCAGTATACGCATAAAAGGAGACGGGGCGTGAATATTCTGGCTTTTGATACCTCTGACGCAGTTTTATCGGTCGCCCTTGAAGTTGGCCCAAGCGCGGAGGGGGGTAGTTTTTGGTATACCGAGGTCGATGCCGGAACGCGGCACAGCGAGTTGCTGATGCCCTGCGCGGACTGGCTGTGCCGGAGTGCCGGAATACAGCCTGAACAGGTGGGGCTTGTCGCGTGTATGGAGGGGCCGGGCTCGTTTACCGGGCTTCGCATTGGGTTTTCCGCCGCGAAGGGAATTGCGCTGGCGTTTGGCGTTCCCCTTACCGCCGTTCCCACGCTGGACTGTATAGCCGAGCCGCTTTCGTTTTGGCGGGGCATTACCGTGGCGGCGATTGACGCGAAAAAGGGCTGTTTTTTCACCGCCCTGTATCGGCAGGGCACGCGCCTGACTGAGTATATGGATGCATCGCCGCAGCGGATCGCAGACGAAATCGCGCAGGTGCAAGGCTCTGAACGTGAG
>WQZT01000178.1 GCA_009780595.1 Treponema sp.
CCAAAGCCGTTGTATACACCGTTGTTGTTGGCACAGAACTTCCTGACGAAATTCCTGTGGATACGGGAAAATACTCTCTTGCAGCTATTGCCGAGGAGTTTTCGCGTACTAAGGATAAGATTTCTGGCATTGAACGGCAGTTTGCCTCGCTTGCCCTGCGTTCTCAACACGTGCTGCACGAGGAACTGGAAGCTCTTTTGACGCAGATCGAGTTTGAAACTGCCAACGCTGGTATGCAAACGCTTGAAGATGTGCCTTCTGAAACCGCCGTTTCCTGGCTTTCTGGTTACCTTCCTGTCGATTCAATGCCGCTGTTACAGCAGACGGCGGCGGCAAACGGCTGGGCGCTTGCGTGGAGCGATCCCGCGCCCACGGATCAGCCGCCGACGCTGCTGAGGAACAGCGCGCTCGCCCGGATTATTCAGCCCTTGTTTTCGTTTTTGGGGACTGTCCCTGGCTACCGCGAGTTTGACATCAGCCCATCGTACCTGCTTTTTTTCAGCGTCTTTTTTGCGATGATTGTGGGCGATGCCGCCTACGGTTTGATAATTCTTGGCATCGTGCTGGGTGTAGGCTTTTCGGTAAAAAAGAAAAGCGGTGCATTTCCCGATATAGCCAAGCTCCTGTTGCTGCTTTCCTGTACGACAATTGTGTGGGGCGCTGCCATAGGTTCTTGGTTTATGATTCCACACTCCGGGCTTCCGGCTTTTTTGACCACGCTCATTTTGCCGCCGTTTAACAACACAGGTCCCCTTGTGGAATTTCCCCTTGCCCTTCAGAGCATCTTCAAACTTCCGGCGGAAGTGCCAGTTGACGAGTTAAAAACCCAGTGGTCAATTCAGTTCCTGTGCTTTACGATTGCCGTCAGCCAGTTGACGTGGGCGCGAGGTAAACGGTTTGTGCGTCTTTTGCCGTCACTGTCGGCAATTGCGCAGTTGGGCTGGCTTGTTATGATGCTGGGGCTGTACTTCCTCGTGCTGTCGATGCTGTTGGGGATTGAATTTCCGTCTTTTGCGCCGATTCTTATCGGCGGAGGGATTGCCTTTGTTCTTGTTTTTTCAGAGCAGAAAGGCGGTAACTTCTTTGTCAATATGGGAAAAGGATTTGCCGGATTGTTCTCGCTCCTTTTGAAAACTGTAAGCTGCTTTGCCGACATCATCAGCTATATCCGCCTGTTTGCGGTGGGAATGGCTGGCGCGATGATTGGAATGATCTTTAACCAGATGGCGTTTCCCGCCGAAGGGCTGGGCAGTTTTGGTGTTGTTTTTGTTATCAGGTTTGTGGTTGCGGTCTTGCTCGTTGTGTTTGGTCACAGCCTGAATCTCGCCTTGGGATCTCTGTCGGTTATAGTCCACGGGGTGCGTCTGAATCTTTTGGAGTATGCCGGAAACCATCTGGAAATGGAATGGTCCGGTTACGCATATAATCCTTTTGCGCTCAAGCAAAAGGGCAAATTGTAATTGATAAGGAGAATACTAATGGAAGTAGGTTTCTTGGGTGAACTTGGAATTGCGGCTAGCTTTGGGCTTGCCTCAATTGGTGCGGCAATAGGGATGATTGCGAACGGTCCTGCCGCTATTGGAGCATGGAAAAAGTGCTATATACAGAAAAAACCAGCGCCCTTTATTTTGCTGGTTTTTGCGGCAACCTGTTTGACTAACGTTATTTATGGGTTTATTACGATGTTTATGCTTGCGGGCAAAACAACTCTTAGTGACGGGCGGCTTTTGGGCTTGGGTGTTGGAACGGGGCTTTGTATTGCCATCGTTGCCTATACTCAGGCAAAGTGCGCAGCAGCTGCCGCCGATGCCTATGCGGAAACAGGGCAGGGCTTGAGCAACTATCTGATGGTCATCGGTATTGCCGAAACCATCGGTCTCTTTGCGATGGTGTTTACTATCATCCAGTAAGGGATTCTGGATATTGGAATATACCGTGAAAGGTTCTCGAGTTTCAAAGCCTGTCAAGATTGGCGGCTTTGATCATGTTGATACTGTTTTTGTTGGGGGCGGTTTTCCTATCGTGCTTCAAACGATGTGGAAAGACCGCCTTACCGCTTTAGATATCGAAGGTGAAAACGCCCAGGCGTTTATTGACCAGATCGAACGCTTAAAAAAGCTCGGCTGCCGAATGCTCAGGTTTGCAGCTCCCACGCTTGAAGCTGCCGAAGTGCTTGGCAGGGCGGCAGAAATGGTCAGTATGCCCTTTGTGGCGGATATTCACTTTGATTACAAAATCGCCCTGCGCTGTCTTGATTTTCCCATTGCAAAGATACGCATAAATCCCGGTAACATAGGCGGTAAAAATAAAGTTGAGGCGGTACTTTCAAAAGCCGCCGCCCGTTCGCGCCCCATCCGTATTGGGGTGAATGCTGGAAGCCTTCCCACGGATCTTCGTCTGCAACATGAGGAAGGTTCTCTTTCCAGTGCGGAAGCTCTTGTCCTTGCCGCCGAGCGGGAAATCGCCATATTTGGCGAGTTTGGCTTTACCGACTACCTTGTCTCAATGAAAGCTTCCTCGGTTGCCGATACTATAAAGGCGAACCGCCTTCTTGCCGAGCGCAGTGATGTTGCCCTGCATATCGGCGTAACTGAAGCTGGACCGCTTATCCCTGGTGTGGTGCGAAACGCCGCTGCCCTTACGCTTCTTTTGGGTGAAGGCATAGGCGACACCATCCGCGTGTCGCTTACGGACAACATGGAAAGCGAGATCATTGCCGGGCGCGAGATACTTGCCGCCGCGGCGGATATTGCCAAGGGAGAAGGGCGGACCATGCGGACGCCAGAGGCAGTGAACTTGGTTTCCTGCCCCCGCTGCGGTCGGAACAGTTTTGATACGCACGGTTTTACCCAGCGCTGGCAGGAAAAATTGTACTCACTTGATAAGGATCTGAACATAGCGATAATGGGCTGCGCCGTGAACGGTCCTGGTGAGGCGCGAAGCGCCGATCTTGGAATTACTGGAGCAGGGGATAAGGTGCTGTTGTTCCGCAAGGGCAAGGTGATTAGGACTATCGATACCAGCGAAGCGGATGCCGCCTTTGAAGAAGAGCTGAACCGCCTGTAAGTATCGATTATCGACAAGAGCTTTTCAGGAGATTGCGTATGTATCGAAAGCTGCTAGTGGCTTTACTCCTTGCTATTTTCGCATCTCACCTCGTAAGCGCCCAGCAAAGCTCCCAAGCTTGGTGGTACACTCTTGAAGAGGGCAAGTTCCTCCTCCGAAGCGGTGCATACGGGGACGCATTTACCGCATTTGAGAATGCCCGCCGCGCCCGCCAAACCCAGTTTACCCGCATGGAGCAGGATTTTATCCGCGTGCTGTCCATCCCCGATGTACGCCGTTTGGGGGATTCCCTTGATTTTGTCGAGCGCTACATCGATGCCCGCGGTGAAACTTCCGCAGCTTCGGCGCTTGCCTACCTGTACCATCATACACCGCGCTCCTCGTTCGGCGGTTCAGCCAGCCGCGCGCTTTCAGGCTTTGATCGCCTGAAAAGCTTTCCCGAAGCTGAGTACTGGCTTGGCGAAACCTACCGAGCGGAAGGCGAGCTTGCAATGTCGCTGCGCCACTACGAGCGGGCTCTGGCAGAGCGCGAGCTCCTTCAAACGCCGAACTTTGATGTCGAGATTCTTTACAGAATGACTGATGTTCACCGTGTACGTCAGGAATACCAGGAGATGGAGCGCCGCGCTGGGGAAATCATTAGCGGAACAAATGTTGCAGGAACGCCGCGTGATGAACTGTGGGTGCGCGGTACAATTCGTCCTGCAATGGCGCGCCTTTTAGAAAATGAGGGCGCACACCGCTTTCTTTCGCTGTACCGATACAACAACACGCTTACCGAACGGGCGCACCGCCTTTTGGGGTTTTACTACCACGCAACAAACCGCCTGATTCCTGCCGTGGATCACCTTACGTTTGCCTTTTTGATCCAAAACACCATCCTTATCGAAGATATTCTCCG
>WQZT01000179.1 GCA_009780595.1 Treponema sp.
ATTCAAACTATCGGGCGGGCCGCGCGCAACGTGAACGGCAAAGTTATCATGTACGCGGACAAGCTTACCCCATCCATGGAGCGCGCCATCGCCGAAACCTACCGCCGCCGCGAAATTCAACAGGCCCACAACCAGAAGCACGGCGTCACGCCCACGTCTATCAAAAAAGACGTGCGCGAAATCCTTGAGATTTCCAGCCGGGAAAGCACAGACCTCAAAGGCAAGCGCCTGAAACAACTGAACCCAAGGGAAAAAGCGGAGCTGATCCGGCAACTGACCCTGGAGATGAAAAACGCCGCAAAGCTGCTGGAGTTTGAACACGCGGCTTATTTGCGGGATAAGATCGAGGCGATCAAAGGCGAAAAGTAAAGACCTTGGGGGTGTTGCCCCCCGTACGTCCCGTTATGTAGATAATTTATATTTTATACGCCTCATAGCGAGAGGGTGATGTTATGAGAAAAATTATAACTAGCGGGTTCATTTTTGTGCTGTGTTTATTGATTACAGCCTGTTCTACCAACAATGATAATACCCCGGTTAAATCTGAACCGTTAGCAGACATTTCCCAAGTTGCGTCGAACCCACCATCGCAAACTGCTCCACTTAATACTCTAACGGAAGATACAGAAAACGCCCAGCCGCTCGATTATTCGAATTTTGTTGGTGTTTGGCGGGGCTATGCGATTGCAATTTCTTATACATTAGTAATCACGGATGTTATAGAAAATGAAATGACATTTCTTTTTGTTTATCTTAACAGGCTGTGCCCAAAGGGGGATGCACCAGACATGGCATCACCTGTTTATACCATGCCGATTATTGATAACCAAATTATATTTGTGAATGAAGGCGTAAGAGATTCCGGAGAACAATTCACACATACTCGAACGCTAACATTTTATGATGACCACATCAGCCTTGTAAATAATAACACTAATTATGATGGACATGAATTTGAAATTGAATGGCAACTTATGCGTTTATCTTAACTATACGCGCCTAATAAGCATTCTCAACAGTTATACATTAATACCGGCAGCCACCGCTGGCCGCCCCGGGAGGAAACACATTTGGCAAGGGATCGCATCATCATCAAAGGCGCGCGCGAAAATAACCTGAAAAACATCGACCTGGAGATCCCGCGGGACAAGCTCATCGTTTTCACGGGGCTTTCCGGCTCGGGAAAGACTTCCCTTGCTTTCGATACCATATACGCCGACGGGCAGCGCCGCTATGTGGAAAGCCTGTCTTCCTATGCCCGGCAGTTCCTCGGGCAGATGCAAAAACCCAAGGTGGACTCCATCGAGGGCCTCTCCCCCGCTATTTCAATAGATCAAAAGACCACCTCTAAAAATCCCCGCTCAACGGTGGGCACCGTCACCGAGATTTACGATTACCTGCGGCTGCTTTTTGCCCGCATTGGCGTGCCGCATTGCCCGGTTTGCGGTCGCGCCATAGAGCAGCAAACAATAGACCAGATGGTCGATCAGGTTATGTCGCTGCCCGAGGGCGCAAAGATACAGCTTCTTGCGCCGGTGGTGCGCGGCAGAAAGGGACAGCACATCAAGGAGTTTGACGCCGCCCGGCGTTCGGGTTACGCTCGTGTGCGCGTGAACGGCAGCATTTATGACCTTTCTGAGGAGATCACTCTGGACAAAAATAAAAAACACACCGTCGAAATCGTGGTAGACAGGCTGGTGGTTAAAGAAGATATCCGCTCCCGGCTCAGCGATTCTCTGGAAACCGCCCTTGCCGTGGCAGGGGGGCTTGTGACCGTCAACGTTCTGGACGGCGAAGACATGCTCTTTTCCCAAAACTACGCCTGCCCCGAACACGGCGTGAGCATCGAAGATCTTGCCCCGCGTATGTTTTCTTTCAACAATCCTTTCGGCGCTTGCCCCAAATGCACCGGGCTTGGCGTTTATCTCAAAGTTGACCCGGCGCTTATCATCCCCAATAAAAACCTTACAATCAAGGAGGGCGCCATCCGCGCTTCGGGCTGGTATTACGCCGAGGGCGGAATCGCTCAGATGTACTTTGAGGCGCTTTCCGACCGCTACGGTTTCTCCCTCAAGGTTCCGGTGAAAGAGCTGCCGCAGGAAATCATTGACATACTCATGTACGGCAACAACGGGGAAAAACTGACCATGCGCCGGGAAAGTTCCGCAATGAGCGGCAACTATACCAGCTCCTTTGAGGGGATCGTCAACAACCTGGAGCGCCGGTACTCCCAAACCGACAGCGAGTGGATGCGCGAGGAGATTCGCGCGCATATGACCGAGCTGCCTTGCCCTGATTGCCGCGGCGATCGCCTCAAGCCCGAATCGCTGGCCGTTACCGTCAGCGGCATGAACATCATCGAGTTCACAAAAATGAGCATCGTAAAAGCTTTGGAATTTACGCGCACCGCAACGCTTACCGAGCGCCAGCGGATGATCGGGCACGAAATCTTCAAGGAAATCAACGATCGTTTGACTTTTCTGCAAAATGTCGGGCTTGGATATCTTACCCTCTTTCGCTCATCCGGCTCACTTTCCGGCGGAGAAAGCCAGCGCATCCGGCTGGCCACACAGATCGGTTCATCCCTGGTCGGAGTGCTTTACATTCTCGACGAGCCAAGCATCGGGCTGCATCAGCGCGACAACCACAAGCTTATTGCCGCTCTCAAAAAACTGCGGGATCTCGGCAACACCCTCATTGTGGTCGAACACGACGAGGAAACCATGCACGCGGCCGATCATATCGTGGATATCGGCCCTCTTGCCGGCATACACGGTGGAAAAGTCGTAGCGTCCGGCAGTATAGACGACGTAGTTGCCTGCCCCGGCAGCATTACGGGGCAATATCTCTCAGGAAAAAAGAAAATTCCGCTTCCCCAAACGCGCCGCCTGCATGGCGGCAAATATCTGACTGTCATGGGGGCCCGCCAGAACAATCTTAAAAATATCAACGTCAGCATCCCGCTCGGCGTTATGACCGCCGTCACCGGCGTTTCCGGCTCGGGGAAATCCACCCTTGTCAACGACATCCTCTATAAGCGCCTTTCCCACGAACTCAACCGCACCCGCGCGCTCCCGGGCGCGCACGACACGCTGGAGGGCGTCGAGCATCTGGATAAGATCATCGCCATCGACCAAAGCCCGATCGGGCGCACCCCGCGCTCCAATCCCGCCACTTATACAGGGATGTTTACCGATATACGTACAGTATTCTCCCAAACAAACGCCTCCAAAATGCGGGGGTACGGCCCTGGGCGCTTTTCTTTCAACGTGAAAGGCGGACGCTGCGAAGCCTGCGAAGGCGACGGCATCATCAAAATTGAAATGCACTTTCTGCCCGACGTATTTGTCCCCTGCGAAGTCTGTAAGGGAAGGCGCTATAACCGCGAAACTCTGGAAGTGAAATACAAGGGCAAAACGATCCACGACGTGCTGGAAATGACAGTCGAAGAAGGACTCGCTTTTTTCGACAACATTCCAAAAATTAAGCGCCGCTTGCAAACTCTTTACGACGTCGGCCTGAGCTATATCAAAATCGGCCAGAGTTCCACCACCCTGAGCGGCGGCGAAGCTCAGCGCGTAAAACTGGCCACCGAACTCAGCAAGCGCCCCACCGGCAGGACTGTGTACATCCTGGACGAGCCGACAACCGGCCTGCACAGCGCCGACGTTCATATGCTGATTCAGGTGCTTGGGCGGCTGGTGGACGCGGGGAACACCGTCATTTTAATTGAGCATAATTTGGACGTTATCAAAACGGCGGACTATGTAATTGATCTTGGCCCTGAGGGCGGGGAAAACGGCGGTTTGGTAATCGCCACCGGCACGCCCGAGGAGATCGCAAGCAACGAAAGCTCCTACACCGGAGAGTATCTTAAAAAAGTTTTAAGGGGTTCTTAATGCTCTGCCAATTCCCGTTTTCCAGCTACCATCTAAGGAGGAGCCTCAATTGATAA
>WQZT01000180.1 GCA_009780595.1 Treponema sp.
TAGCGGCATTTGCAAGTAAGGCATTTTGCTGTAAAGCGATGTGCAAGATTGTCGCTGAGGAAGGTCTTGCTCTGGATGTGGTGTCAGGAGGCGAGCTCTTCACAGCGCTGCAAGCTGGTTTTCCCACCGAGCGGATGCTCTTTCACGGCAACAACAAACCGGCAGGAGAGCTTGAGTTTGCCATTACAAGCGGCGTTGGACGCATTGTTGCGGATAATATCAACGAACTGGAGCTGATAAACAAAATTGCCGTAACCTGCGGCAAGCGGCAGGCAGTGCAGTTGCGCATAACACCGGGAGTTGAAGCCCACACGCACGATTATGTACGAACCGGACAGACTGATTCCAAGTTTGGCTTTGCCCTGCAAACGGGCGAGGCGATGCGGGCAGCACAGGCGGCGGCGGGAATGCCGGGTCTGAAGTTGGTCGGCATTCACTGCCACATTGGTTCGCAAATACTCGATGTTGAACCGTTCATGCTTGCGGCTGAAATTATGACGGGCTTTATCGCCGATGCCCGCGACAATCATAGCATCACCATAGAAGAACTGAACTTAGGCGGCGGTTTTGGGATACGCTACACGGCTGTAGACAATCCGCCGCCGCACGGGGACTTTCTGCAAAGTGTGGCGCGGGCGATTGATGGGGTTTGCTCCGCACGAAAGCTGCCGCTGCCGTTTATCTACATTGAGCCGGGTCGTTCGGTAGTAGCGCCCACCGGGATTACGCTGTACACCGTTGGAGCAATAAAAGAAATCCCCGGTATCCGTACCTACCTTTCCGTAGACGGAGGAATGGCGGACAACCCCCGTTATGCGCTTTACGGATCGCAGTACGAAATGCTCATTGCAAATAAGGCTGGTGCAGAAAAAACCAGGCAATACACCGTTGCCGGACGCTGCTGTGAAAGCGGCGACCTTTTGGGTAAAGATGTTCCGTTGCAGGAAGCTGCGGCCGGTGATATTCTTGCGGTGCTTGCAACCGGAGCGTACAACTATTCGATGTCTTCCAATTACAACCGCCTGCTCAAGCCCGCTGTGGTGTTTGTCAACAACGGATCGGTGCGGATTGCGGTAAAGCGCCAGACCTACGAAGATTTAATCCAAAGCGACGAGTAAGCGCTATGTATTTCTGGAAAATGAACGGAGCAGGTAACGATTTTATCGTTATCAACAATATAAAAGAAAAAATCCCTGAAAGCCTGATGCCCAAGCTTGCCCGTAAGCTTTGCCACCGCCATCTTTCGATAGGAGCGGATGGAGTTATGTTTGTGGAGCAAGCTGCGGACGCTGATATTACAATGAGGATTTTTAACGCCGACGGTTCGGAGGCAGAAATGTGCGGAAACGGATTGCGCTGCATTTCCCGTTACGCCTGGGAAGAAAAGCTTGCGGGCAATCCCATTCTGGTGCAAACAAAAGCAGGACTTGCTCAGGCAGAACGTCTTTCAAAACGGGAATACAAAACGAAACTGCAAAACATTACGCTTGTTAAAGACAAAGCTTCCATTATGGTAAACGGCAGGGATTATACTTACACCTACGTTGAAATGGGAAATCCCGGACTTCCCCACATTGTCGTTCCCGTAAACAACTTAAACAAACAGGAGCGCCAAACTTTGTTTCTTGACGGTAGCAGTCTTTGCCATCACAGCAATTTCCCCAAAGGGACAAACGTAAACTTTTGCGAAGTGCTTGATGAAGGTTCGGTTGAACTTCTGACCTACGAACGGGGAGTTGAAAATTTTACGTATGCCTGCGGCACGGGTTCAGGGGCAACTGCTTTTGTTCTGCGTAGGCAAAACGCCGTTAACTCCAACACAATTAAGCTAAAAGTTCCCGGCGGGCTTTTGACTGCTGAACTGGTGAAAAACCATGAAGCAGCTAATGCAGGCGGTTTTGACCTTTACTTAACTGGGGATACCAACATTGTTTGCAAGGGTAACGTGGTTGATGATGCAACTGACGATGAGGTGTAACCTTTAAGTTCTGATTTTTCAAATCAGAAAATAGTATGGAGGATAGTGAGGATAATTATGGAAGGTCTTTCAAAGAAGAGCATTACACGAAACTATTTATTTTTGGCGGCGCTCATGGGAGCGATTGTTTTGGGCTGTATCGTAGGCGCGCTGTGGCCGGGCGCAACGGTTTTACAGCCCTTAGGCGCAGTGTTTATCAACCTTATGTTTTGCATTGTTGTCCCCTTGGTATTTTGCTCCATAGCGAGTTCCATCGCAAATATGTCAGAGCGCAGGCGCGTAGGAAAAATAATGGGAACAACCATGGCCGTTTTTCTCATTACCGGTTTTATCGCGTGCCTCATTATGATCGCACTAATGAGGATCTTCCCGCCAGTACTTACGCCGTGGAGAAACGTTCCGCAGGGCATCGTAAGCGAGCAGGCAGATGTGTCAACGCTCATTGTCAACTTTTTCACCGTAAGCGATTTTTCCCAACTGCTAACACGGCGTGCAATGCTGCCCCTGATCGTGTTCGCTACGCTCTTTGGGTTTGGTGTTTCGCTTGTGGGAGGAAAAGACAGCATGGTTGGCAAGTTTCTTGACAACATGACCGAAGTGATGATTAAAATCGTCAAACTCGTAACGTACTACGCGCCAATCGCCTTTTTCGGACTTTTCGCCGCGCTCGTAGCCGAGTACGGCCCTCAGTTAATCGGCGATTACGGACGCGCAATGGCGGTGTATTATCCCCTGTGCCTCATTTACATTTTCACCGCGTTCCCGCTATTCGCGTGGTTTGGCGGCGGCAAAGGCGCAATCCGAGTAATGTTCAAATACCTGTTCCGCCCTGTCATCACCGCACTTGGAACCTGTTCATCGGTGGCGACCATGCCGACCAACATGGATGTGGCAAAAGAAACCGGCATCTCCAAAGAAATCACGGACATCGTAATGCCTTTGGGAGCGAACCTGCACATGGACGGCAGCTGCTTTTCTGCGGTGCTGAAAATCGCCTTCCTGTTCGGCGTATTTGGAATTCCCTTTGAAGGGATCGGCCTGATGACAACCGTGATTATAGTCGCGCTGCTTTCAAGCGTGGCAATGTCCGGCATTCCCGGCGGCGGCCACATCGGCGAGTTCGTACTGTGCCTGGTGTTCTTCCCGGAAAATATGGCAATCGCGTATCCGATAGCGATAACCATCGGCAACCTTGTTGATCCTCCCGCCACGATGATTAACGCATCCGGCGACTACGTTGTGTCGTTCATCGTTTCCCGTTTTGTTACCGGAAAAGAATGGCTGCAAAACGTGCTGATGAAGCAAGCCGCATAAGAAAGAGCTGCGGGACCGAAGGAACATCCAGAGGTCCCGCAGCGTTTTGGCGAACCCTTCCGTTTTATTCAGTATTTGTGAGGCAATGCGCTGCCTTGACACAATAATCCCTATCGCTAAGATGGTTTTAAGGACTGAAACGCCTATTCTACGAGGGAGGTGTGCGGACTCTTACGGCGCAAGATTACCGCACGGCTGATACATGGTTACCATAGCATTTACCGGAGGCGGAACTGGGGGGCATATTTACCCGGGTCTTGCTGTTATCAGCCGCTTAAAGTCGCTTCTCCCCGTGCGTGTGTTCTGGATTGGTTCTAACGCAGGGATGGATCGGGGGATTGTAGAAAGCGCTGGTATTGAGTTTTTTGGCATTCCGTCTGGGAAGTTGCGGCGCTATGCTTCGCTGCAAAACATTGGCGACATTGTTAAAGTTGGCTTGGGCTTTTTGGCGGCACGAAGGATTCTAAAACGGGAAAAGCCAGTGCTCTTGTTTTCAAAAGGCGGCTTTGTAAGTGTTCCCCCGTGCGCCGCCGCCGCTTCGTTAGGCATTCCTGTGTTCACCCACGAGTCGGATGCTTCACCCGGTTTGGCAACCCGCATCAACAGCCGTTTTGCCCAGCGTATCTTTGTTCCCTACCAA
>WQZT01000181.1 GCA_009780595.1 Treponema sp.
CAGCACACCAGGGCTTTGACAGCCCAAACGCTTTGCCAATAGTTTATTATCTCACGCGCTCAGAATGCTGTCAAGGCATTTTCTGGGAAAATGTCAAATTAGGTGGCATAAAAGCATTACGTTCGTGCATATTCACATGCAATATCTTTCGGTAATGCTTTTAGCCCGTCCAGCGCCCTGTAAATATGCTCTATACACACACCCTGCAAATCAGCTACAATAACTGCCGGGTTCTGTTTATAAAACCAACAGGTGCAAGGTGGCGCATGATACGTCTGAGTCAAATATCTAAATCCTACGAATTGGTCGAGGCTGTCCAGCGCGTAGACATTACCGTGCCGCCGGGCTGTATCTACGGGATAATCGGGCGTAGCGGCGCGGGCAAGTCGACGCTCCTGCGGATTATGAGCCTTCTGGAAACGCCGGATTCAGGCGAAGTGTACTATGCCGGCGAGCGCGTGGACACGCTGCGGGGGCGGGCGCTGCTGGAGCGGCGCAGGAAGATGGGGATGATTTTCCAGAACTTCAACCTGCTTGGCTCCCGCACTGTAGCGGGGAACATTGCCTACCCGCTTGAGATTTCCGGTGCTCCGGGAAAGCACATCGAGCGGCGCGTTGCCGAGCTTGTGGAGATGGTCGGCATCGCGGACAAGCTCAAAGCCCGCATGCGGGAGCTTTCCGGCGGCCAGAAACAGCGGGTTGCCATCGCCCGCGCGCTGGCGGCAAATCCCGAAGTGCTTTTCTGCGACGAGGCGACAAGCTCGCTTGACCCGCAGACAACCCGTTCGATCCTCGCGCTGATCCGCGACCTTCAGCAGCGGCTGAAAATCACGGTTGTGCTCATAACGCACCAGATGGAAGTTGTCCGCGAAATTTGCCAGGAAGTGGCAGTGATGGATGCCGCCAACATCGTGGAAACGGGGAGCATTGCCGCCGTGCTTGATTCGCCGAAAACCACCGCAGCACGGGAGATGTTCTATGTCCCGTGAACGGCTTTTTGAAATACTCGCCCTGCTGCCTGAAGCAACCTTCGAGACTGTGTACATGACCTTCGTGTCCACCGTTTTCGCCTGCATTTTAGGCTTCCCGCTCGGCATTTACCTGTACGTTTCATCTCCCGCCGGACTTGCTCCCCGCCGTGTGCTGTACAACACAGTTTCCCGCGTGGTGAACCTGTTTCGCTCAATTCCCTTCATCATCCTGATAGTGTTGCTAATCCCGCTCACGCGGATGATCGCGGGAACGAGCATTGGTCCCACTGCCACGATTGTCCCGCTGTCGATAGCCGCCGCACCCTTCGTCGCCCGCATCATGGAGACCGCGCTTTCCGAGGTTGAGCCGGGCGTCATCACGGCGGCAAAGGCGATGGGTTCGACCAAGCGGCAGATCATCTGCAAAGTGCTGATACCGGAGGCAATGCCCGCCCTCGTTTCCGCTCTCGCGCTGACGATCATCAACCTCATCGCGTATTCGGCGATGGCAGGGGCGATTGGTGGCGGCGGGCTTGGCGACCTTGCCATCCGGTACGGCTTTCACCGCTTTCAGACAGACGTAACAATCGCGGCGGTTATCATCATCCTGCTCCTCGTTGAATTGGTGCAGTTCGCCGGGACGCTCGTAAGCCGACGGTTACTTTCCCAGCGATAGCCGCGATAGCCGCGGCAACGCAGATGCATTGCACTCTCCCAACGATGCGCGGTTGACTTTTTTCCTGAAACCATGCTACAAAATTGGCTATTGGAGGATGAGGAACTATGACACGGCGCATACCGGTTGAGGCGATGCACAGGTCGCGCGAGATTGAGTGGCTCGAAAGCATTTTTCATTTTTCGTTTGCCGGTTATTATAACAAGAACAACATGAACTTCGGAGTTCTCCGGGTTGTCAACGATGATGTTATACGGGAACATTCGGGGTTTGAAACGCATCCGCATAACGATATGGAAATTGTGTCGTATATGGTGCGTGGCGCGCTAACTCATCGGGATTCGTTGGGAAATGCCAGCACGATACGGCGCGGCGCGGTGCAGTATATGAGCGCAGGTTCGGGTATTTTGCACTCGGAGATTAACGAGGGTGATGAGGAAGTGCGCCTGCTCCAAATCTGGATACGCCCTGACGTGAAGAATGCGCCGCCTGCTTATGGCGATTACAAGTTCCCCTGGGAGGGGCGCCGAAACAAGCTCCTGCACATTGCTGGCAGCAAAAACGGCAATGCGCCTGTTAAGCTCAACCAGGATGTTAATATGTACGCGCTGGAACTGGATTCAGGCAACACGCTTGACGTTCAGGTGGCGCACGGCAGACAATGCTACATTGTCCAAATCGAAGGCAGCTCGGATATAAACGGTATCACGCTCAATGAGCGGGATGCAATGGAAACCGCACAGGAGCCTTTGCGTGTAACGACACAGAGCGTGTCCCACCTGCTTTTTATTGAGATGGGATTGAGTGCCGCTTGACAATTGTTTTCTATATGTTTTCTATTATTTTACAAATATCTACCATAGTTAGGAGGAAGATATGAAACGATCGTGTTTGAACGTAAAAAATGTAACAATCGTGAGGGTGGCGCTTGCCGCTATCCTGCTCGCCAACGCCGCGTTTGCTTTTGCTGGCGGCACGCAGGAAAATGCCGGCAATGTGCTGACGGTCGGGGCAACGCCGGTTCCCCACGCGGAGATTTTGGAGCTGGTGAAGAAAGACCTGGCGGAAAAGGGTTTCACCTTGCGGATACGGGAGTTTACCGACTATGTGCTGCCGAATCAGGCGCTCATGAACGGCGACATCGATGCGAACTTCTTTCAGCACCTGCCGTACTTGCAGTCAAATGCCGAATGGAACGAAAAACTTGTTAGTGCGTTTGGTGTTCACATCGAACCGATGGGGCTTTTTTCGTCAAAGTTTAAGAGCATCGGCGATCTGCCCAACGGCGCACAAATCGCAATTCCCAGCGATCCGTCCAACGGCGGAAGGGCGCTGCTCTTGCTCCACGCGCGGGGGCTTATCAGGCTGCGGGAAGGCGCCGGGCTGCGTGCGACTGTCCGCGACATCGCCCCGAATGGTAACCCGCGCGGCTTTGTAATCCGCGAACTTGAAGCCGCCCAGCTCCCCCGCTCACTTGCCGACGTGGATGCCGCCGTTATCAACGGCAATTACGCTCTGGAAGCGGGCTTTAACCCCCAGCGGGATGCGCTAATTATCGAAGATGCGGATTCCCCCTACGTGAATATTGTTGTAATTCAACGCGGCAACGAGAACGACCCGCGCATACAGGCTCTGCGGGATGTTCTGTTAAGCCCCCGCGTGCGGGAGTTTATCAATGAGCGGTATGCAGGCGGAGCAATCGCGATTTTTGATTGATGATTGTTTGATTGAGTGATAGCCGTTGGTAACGCTGTCGTGCGATAAAACGATATTGACAAATAGTGTTGAAGGGCTGACAATGAATTCCATAAGCAAAGACCATCCAGCAGAAAAGAGGAGGTTTAGTATGGGTGAAAAATTCAGAGACAGCCAGTGGGATCGCAATGGGGTTCTTGACGGCATTCTCAAACCAATCAGGATTCCAAAAATGGCGCGTGTTGCCCAAGAGTTCGAGGACACGACCATTCACGATATTCCCGCCGCAGTCGCGCGCGAGTTTGCCAAGCCGGAAATTGCCGGAACGATCAAAAGCGGCATGAACATCGCCGTAACAGCCGGAAGCCGGGGCATTGCCAACATCGCTATCATATTGAAGGAAACGGTGGCGCAGCTCAAAAATCTGGGCGCAAAGCCGTTCCTTTTTCCGTCGATGGGAAGCCACGGCGGGGCTACAGCGGAAGGGCAGCTCGTGGTACTCGAAAGTTTTGGCATAACCGAAGCGTTTATCGGCTGCCCCATCAAATCGAGCATGGAAACCGTTGTCATTGGTC
>WQZT01000182.1 GCA_009780595.1 Treponema sp.
CAATGTCGAGGTAACGGCGAAGTGGAAGGCAATTTCCTACGACATCACCGTCAACCAGAACAGCGGAAGCGGCTCAGAGGCAAAGCCGAACCCGGCAACTGTTGGGCAAACGGTAACGTTAAGCCACGGAAATCGCGCGGGGCATACTCCCAATGGCTGGACAGTCAACTCACCTGGCGGGCTTACGATGGACACCGCCACCACCTTTACTATGCCCGCTTCGGGGGTAACGGTAACGGCAAACTGGACAATAAATAAGTACGCCGTAACGTTCGATTTGCAGTATGACGGCAAAACCGAGACACAGCAGATTGAGTGGGGAACGATGGTAACGTTCGATCCGCCGCGGACAGGGTTTGCCGTTGAAGGCTGGTATACCGATGCTGGACTTGTAAACAAGTTCGCTTCGCCGATAACTGGGGCATTCACCCTGTACGCAAAGTGGGTGGTGGCGCACCCTGTTACCATCATCGGGAATGGCGGCAGCAGCGCTTCGGCTCACCCGAATCCTGCGCCGGTGGGAAAGACGGTAACGTTGAGCGGGGGAAGCTTTACCGGACATACGCTTAACAGTTGGCAGGCGATTGAGCCTCCTGATTTAACAATTACCGGAAATACGTTTGTTATGCTTGACAAACCGGTAACCGTGTCCGCCGTCTGGAAATCAAACCAAGACGATTTCGTACGCATTCCCGGCGGCAGTTTCCAGATGGGTAGCGACAGCGGCAACGCTGATGAAAAACCGGTACACAAGGTAACGTTGAGTTCCTTCTACATGGGCAGATACACGGTAACGCAGGCGGAATACCAGGTGGTGATGGCAAGCAATCCCAGCACCACCAAAGGGGACAAGCGCCCGGTTACCAATATAAACTGGTACGATGCGCTGGTATATGCAAACAGGTTGAGCGTCTCGAAGGGGCTGAGTCCGGCATACGAACTGCCGGATAAATGGCCCAGTCCTACAAAATGGAGCACGAATACCGCAGAGTGGGGAACTATATCCACTACAGCAAATGATACCCGATGGGACAACGTCAGGGTAGTGCCAGGGAGCACCGGTTACCGCCTTGCGACCGAGGCGCAGTGGGAGTACGCAGCGCGAGGAGGGGACGGCTCGCCGGGCAACTTCATCTATTCTGGGAGCAACGACATTAACGAGGTTGGCTGGTATGCCGGCAATCGAGAGGGGTACTATATCCATGACGTTGGGAGGAAAAAACCGAATGGGCTTGGCTTGTACGACATGAGCGGGAATGGACGTGAATGGATATGGGACTGGGGCGGAGGCACGTATTCTAGCGCTGCCCAGACCGATCCGACGGGTCCTTCCTCCGGCTTGGCACAGCACCAGTACCGCCACAGTGCACGTGGTGGGAACTATGGTTCTGGTATATCTGATGAGGTCCGTTCCACGCATCGGCGTAACAGCTTTACGTATTGGCGAGAGCCTGATTACGTTATCCGCCTCGTCCGCCCCGCACCGTAAAGGTACAGGCTGGCGAACAGCAGTAACGAAATCAGGGGGAAGCGCTTACCGGCGTTTCCCCCTTTTTTTCTACAATGTAATTCGCTGTTTAACACGTAGATAAAAATAAAAAAAAAACGCGTTTCATAGCTTGCTTTTCTATACCAACCTGCTATAATTACTCTCACTAATTTTGAAAGATATTACATAAAGATGAAAGGAGCTACCAAATGGATAACGTTTTTTATCGGAATGTGTCGGCAACGTTTGCGGAAGTCGAACACGGCGAGGGCATTTACCTGTACGATTCAGAGGGTAACAAGTACATCGACGCTTGCTCCGGGGCTGCTGTTTCCAACATCGGACACGGCAACAAGCGGGTGGCGCAGGCGCTGGCGCGGCAGGCGGAGAAGGTTGCCTTCAGCCACCTGTCCCGCTGGACAAGCGCGCCCATCCGCGAGCTGGCAAACCTCGTGGCGGATTTAGCGCCCGGCTCGCTCAACAAGCTCTACCCCGTTTCAGGCGGTTCGGAGGCGACGGAGGCGGCGCTGAAAATGACGCGCCAATACTACCTGGAGCGCGATGCCAAAACCGGAAAATACCGAATGATTTCCCGCTGGAACGCCTTTCACGGCAACACCATCGGCGCGCTTTCGATGACCGGCGACAGCAGGCGGAAAAAATACACGCCGTACCTGCTTGACTTCCCGCACATCGAATCCTGCTACTGCTACCGCTGTCCGTTTGGGCTTCAACAGGAAACCTGCAATGTCGAGTGCGCGCACGCTCTGGAGCGCTGCATAAAACTCCACGGCGCGGATTCTGTCGCGGCGTTCATTGCCGAGCCGGTTGGCGGAGCAGCGGCGGGTGCGCTTGTTCCTCACAAAGATTACTTCAAAATCATCCGCCAGATTTGCGATCACTACGATATTCTGTACATTTGCGACGAGGTGATGACCGGATTTGGCCGCACCGGAACAATGTTCGCCATCGAAGATTACGGTGTGATTCCCGATATGATTTGTGCTGCCAAAGGGATGAGCGCGGGCTACGCTCCGCTCGGTGCGGTTATCGCCAAAGACGAAATCTTTGAGACGTTCCGTAAGGGAACCGGCTCATTTGTCCACGGGCACACGTACGGCGGTAATCCGCTTGCGGCGGCGGCGGCGGTTGAGGTTATCAAAATCGTTAAGGAAGAAAACCTGGCGGCGAACGCGAAAAAGCAGGGCGAGTACCTGCTGAACCGGCTGCGGGAAAAGATTCTCCCGTTCCCGTTTGTCGGCGACGTGCGCGGCAAGGGGCTTTTGCAGGGCGTTGAACTGGTGCAGGACAAGCAAACCAAGCAGCCGTTCGCCCGCAAGCTCAACGTTGCCGAAAAGCTGACGAAGGTGCTGATGAAGCACGGTGTTGTTGTGTATCCGGGCGGAGGAATGGCTGACGGCGAAAATGGCGATCAGTTCCTGCTTGCGCCGCCGCTCATTATCACCCGCGATCAGGTCGACGAGCTTGTCGAGAAAATGTCGGCGGGTTTTGCCGAATTTGCAACTGCGGTGAAGAGTCTGTAAGGAGCGAATGTGAGCAGAAACGTTATCATCACAATTGCGCCGACAGGCAATGTTCCCACCAAGCAGATGACACCCAACGTGCCGGTAACCGCCGCGGAAATCAGCGAGCAGGTGTACGCGTGCTGGAAGGAAGGGGCGGCTGTCGCGCACATTCACGCCCGCAACGAAGAAGGGCTGCCGACTTCGGATGTTGGCGCGTACCGGGAAATTATGCTCCGCCTTGCCGAAAAGCGGGACTGCGATATTATCACGCAGCTTTCCACCGGCGGGCGGGCGGGGAATTCTGCGAATGAGCGAGGGCAGATGATTTGTCTTGCGCCTGAAATGGCGAGCCTTGCAACTGGCTCATCGAACTTTCCCACAAAAGCCAACCTCAACGATCCTGACACCATCAGCTATCTGGGCGGCAAAATGCTGAAGCACAACGTCAAGCCCGAAATCGAGGTGTTTGACGCGGCGATGCTGTTTAACGCCGTTCATCTGGCAAAGAAAGGGCTGGTTGCCGCGCCGATGCAAATTAACCTGGTGCTGGGAGTTCCCGGTTCTCTTCCGGCGACTCCCGCGAACCTGTTTTTCCTGTACCAGAATCTGCCTGAGGGCTGCACGTGGACAATCACCGCAATCGGCAGGCAGCACGTTGAGTTGTCGGCGATGGCGCTTACGTTGGGCGGAAACGTGCGTGTCGGAATCGAGGACAACGTCTTTTTTAATTACGAAAAGAAAACGCTTGCCACCAACGTTGATTTGGTGCGGAGGATCCGCGACATAGCTCTGGCGATGGGTTACGGGATTGCAACGCCCGCAGAAGCCCGCGCGATGCTCGGTCTCGGTTTGCCTAAAAAAAGTTAGTGTGTAAAACC
>WQZT01000183.1 GCA_009780595.1 Treponema sp.
AGGTGCTTAGTGAAGCAGAAGGCGATGTGTTGAAGGTCAAGGAATTGGCGGAACTGGCTTGCAGTGCGCCAACGCTCATGATGGGTGAGTCGCTGAACGACATTTCGCGTGGCTATGACACAGTGCACATCAGGGAATCACTCGGCGTTTTTGCCGGGATCGCGCCCTTTAACTTTCCGGCGATGATTCCCTTTGGCTGGATGGCCTGTATTTGCGCCGTTACCGGCAACTGTTTGGTATTGAAGTCGTCAAGCACAACCCCCATGACAGGAATCAGGCTTTTGGAGCTGTTTAACGAAGCTGGACTTCCCCCCGGAGTAGTAAGCGTAATTACCACTGACCGCAACGTGGGAGACATACTGCTTACCAGCCCGATTGTCAAGGGAGTCTGCTTTGTTGGAACAACGAAAGTTGGTTTGCATGTGTATACAAGAGGATCAGCCCACGGCAAGCGCGTACAGGCGTGCTGTCAGGCCAAAAACCATGCGCTGGTAATGGACGACGCAATGTTGGAGAGAACCGCGATGGGTATCATCAACTCAGCCTTTGGTTGCGCTGGTGAGCGGTGCATGGCGTTGCCGGCTATCGTTGTTCAGGAAGGCATTCACGACAAGCTGGTTGCACAGCTTATCGAGAGGGCAAAAGCGCTGAAAGTGGGTTGCGCTTACGACAAGTCCTCGCAGATGGGGCCGGTTGTTACACAAAAACAAATGGACAGCATTCTGGAATGGATCGAAAAAGGTATTCAGGAAGGGGCAAAGCTTGTTCTTGACGGGCGCGGTATTAAAGTGCCGGGCGGCGAGAAAGGCTTTTACATTGGCCCGACAATTTTCGACGACGTAACAGAATCGATGAGCATTGGGCGGGAAGAGATTTTCGGGCCTGTGCTGTCAATCAAAAAGGTAAAAACCTTTGAAGAAGGTGTTGCGATCATCAACAACAACCCATTCGCAAACGGCGCAGCTATCTACACGGCGTCAGGTTACTACGCCCGCAAGTTCTCGATGGAAATTGACGGGGGAATGGTAGGCATCAACGTTGGCATTCCGGTTCCGCTGGGAATATTTCCGTTTACTGGGCACAAGCAGTCGTTCTTTGGCGACATTCACACCATGGGAAAAGATAGTATTCGCTTCTTCACCGATGGCAAGGTCATTACGTCTACATGGTTTGACCAAGAATCAGCCTCGAAGAAGGTTGACACGTGGGACGGAGCAGGCAGCGCCCGTTAGTTAATCTAAGGTGAAAGTCCGTTCCCAAAGCCGTTGGCCGCCGGAACGGATTATTAAGAACAGGGTTATAAGTACACTATGGAGGTGTAAAATGAGCAAGGTAGTTTTTATAAGTGGATCTGCTGACGGTATCGGCAAGCAGGTAGGCGAAGCGTTTTTGAAACAGGGTGATAAAGTAGTTTTCTCGGATATCAATACCGAAAAGCTGAACGCCCTTGTTAATGAATGGAAGGGAAAAGGCTCTGAGTGCCACGGCATAAAGTGCGACGTAACCAATAATGATGAGATCAACGCCGCCATTGACGAAACCGTAAGCAAGTACGGAAGATTGGACATCCTTGTCAACAATGCCGGTTTGCAGCACGTGGCGAACGTTGAAGATTTCACGATTGAAAAATTTGAATTCATGATCAAGATGATGACGGTTGCCCCATTTGTCGCAATCAAACGGACTCTGCCGGTTATGAAGAAGCAGAATTTTGGGCGCATTATCAATATGTGTTCGATTCAGGCAGTTATTGGTTCCCCGGGAAAATCCGGGTACAACACCGCCAAGCACGGCTTGCTCGGTTTGACCAGGGTTGTTGCTCTGGAAGCAGCGAGTTTCGGCATTACGGTAAACGCCGTTTGTCCGGGATACGTAGACACTGCTCTCGTGCAAGGGCAGCTGGAAGGGCTGTCTAAAACCAGGGGAGTTCCGGTGGGCGAAGTGCTGGATAAGGTTCTGCTTCCGCAAATACCGCTGAGACGTCTGCTTGCAGTTCAGGAAATTGTGGACTACATCATGTTCCTCACCAGCGAAAAAGCTGGCGGAATAACAGGGCAAGCCTGCCTTATTGACGGCGGATACACCGCTCAGTAAAAGCATAACCTTGCCGTAAAACTTTCGTTTCGTGGCAAGGTTTTTAACGACACAAGACACCCGGATTACCGGGTTCGTACCAACAGAAAGGAGGAGTAATCCGATGATTGGTATTATTGGGGTAGTAGTCTCGCTGGGACTGCTAATGTACCTCGCGTATCGAGGGGTTTCTGTTTTAATACTGGCCCCGGTTCTGGCGCTTTTGGCCACGCTTGCAGGCGGCGGCGCATCAATCCTTGCAACGTACACAGAAATCTATATGCCGGGATTGGCGAATTTTATTCGACAGTTTTTCCCGATTTTCTTACTCGGGGCAATATTCGGAAAGGTTATGGACGATTCGGGAGCGGCAAAGTCCATTTCGCATTTTATCATAAAAAAGGTTGGCACAACAAAGTCTATTCTTGCCGTTGTTCTTTCAACTGCGATATTGACCTACGGCGGCGTATCTGTTTACGTTGTCGCGTTTGCCGTATACCCAATTGGCGCAACACTGTTCCGCGAGTCTGGCATACCTAAACGCCTACTCCCCGCTTCAATAGGGCTTGGTTCGTTTACTTTTACCATGACAGCGTTGCCGGGTTCGCCGCAAATTCAAAACGCCATTCCCATGCAGTTTTTCCACACTGACTTGTACGCAGCTCCTATTCTAGGTACTATCGCGGCGATTATTATTTTTATATGGGGAATGTATTGGCTTAATAGACAGGTCAAGAAAGCCGCGACTAAAAGTGAAGGCTACGGGGAACACAAGGAATCCTTTAAGATGTTTGAGACCGACAACTTGCCGAGCTTTTTTAACTCCCTGCTGCCGATACTTGTTGTATTTGCGCTGAACGCTCTGCTGTTGTACATAATTTTCCCGCGCATGAACACCTCGTTCCTTCAATCGCCCCCGTTCAACACAACTATTACAAGGGTTCAAGGTACGTGGTCGTTGCTAATCGCGCTGGTTGCGGGCATCATTGTTTGCGTATTCGTAAACAGAAAAACCCTTTTGAGCGCTAAAGAAAGCATAAACAGCGGCGCGATGGGATCGCTGTTGCCCATAATGAACACAGCATCCGAAGTTGGATACGGTAACGTCATAGCGGCGCTGGCTGCGTTTACTACCATACAGTCCGTTCTTGTGGACATATCGCCTAATATTCTTGTTAGCCAGGCGATTACCGCTTCCACGCTGGCGGGTATAACTGGTTCAGCAGCTGGAGGCATGAGCATTACCTTGGGCGTGATGGGCGAAACGTTCCTGCAAAGAGCGCACGAGATTGGGATGAGCCCGCAGGTTCTTCACCGCGTTGTTGCGCTTGGAGCCAGCGGCTTGGACACTTTGCCGCACAACGGTGCGGTTATTACTTTGCTCACCATAACCGGGCTGACGCACAAGCAGTCATACAAGGATTTCGGGATGGTTACGATAATAGGCCCGGTAATCGCTATTCCAGTTGTTATTATTCTTGCTGGATTTGGTATAGTCTAAACAACAAAACAAACAACTTAAAGGGTAATTAAAAACTGCATTTTGAAGCAAGGGGAATTTCTCCTTGCTTTTTTTGCTTTGCTAGACTGCTTGTTATAAAAGCAGAAGTTTGCTCATGCACTCACGAAAATTCGTTGCACACTTCATACACGCATCTTTATCCCTATTACCAATATCCGTACATTCAACATTGATTTCCGTGGGCAATCAACCTGTGAAACTCATTTTGATTTGTGGTATAGTGAGTTCGTGAACCGCCGTCCACCGCTTGCTGTAATTATCATTATTCTATCCG